>JAHWKS010000147.1 GCA_019347795.1 Planctomycetota bacterium
GTTTGAGCTTCTCGGCCTCGCTGAAAGTGAGTCGAAACTCGCGCACCAGGGCCTTCGTGAAGCGGTCGCCGCCGATGGGAGCGCTGCGGAACCACATCGACCGCGGCGAGCCGGCCAGGAAGTTGACGGCGTCCCGCCCGACGTCGACGACCGCGAAGACGCCGTCCTCGGATGCGGCGGAGACGGATTTTGAATGGCACTCGAACTCGTCCTCAAACTCGTAGCGCAAGAAATTGTACAGCGCCGTCGCGTCGCTTTGCAGCGCGTGCAACTCGATGCCCGCCTCCTCGAGCGCCCCCAGCGGATGCTTCAACTGGTGTCGCTTGGCGGCCAGCAGAACGATCTCCCGCTCCGGGACCACGTTCCCATCATCCGCAGTGATCGCGGGGAAGGCGTGAAAATCCCACGCCAGCTCGTCAACGGGGAAGGGAATCTGATGCCGCAACTCGTAGCCGACCATTTCCGCCAGCCTGGCGTCATCGGAAATCGGCAGCCGGAGAAAGCGTCCCAAGATTTGCACGCCTCCCAGTGAAATGCAGATCGGCGTGTCTTTAGTCTCCTGCTTATCTAAAAAACCTTGCAGCGACTCCCGTATGGCGATCAGAAGCGGCTCCTCCTCGGTCGGGGCGGGAGCGTCGAGGCCGCGCTCCCGATGCACGCAGGCGGCGATCGTGACCTTCGCCTCCTCGCCTTCCCCCTCCCGCACCAGCTTGATCGCCTTCAGCCCCGAGACGCTCAGGTCGATGCCCCAGGCGGCGGGCGTGGATCGCTTCCGGCTGAACAGCGAGACGCCGCCCATGACGCCTTTCTTCTTCTTCGGCGCCAGGTTCGTGGCCATCGCCGCCAATCCCAATCCCTGAAGCGCCAGCCCGCAGGCGACGTAGAAGCAGCCGGGATTCCGCCGCACCGTCGCGGCAGCTTCCTCCGCGACGCGCATTCGCCGGAACCCTCCCAGCCACGTGACCGGGAAACGCATCGCCGTCTGCCGCCCCTCGTTCCACGCCGGCGCCGCATGGCGTGGGTCGCGAGGGCCCATTTTCAGCACCGCCTGAACTTGGCCGGCGGCCTGGGCCGCCTCGGGGTCGTCGGGGACAAGCTTCGCCAGACGCTGCGCCGCGGCCAGCAGTCCCTGATCCGCAATCGGCGCCAGGCCGATCGATGAGGAAAGCCAGGCCGTCTCGCGAGCAAAATCGTAGAGCTTTTGAAATCGCTCGTCCCGGGCTGTCTCGGGAGTTTGCTCGAGCCTCTTGACCGCCCGTACGTACTTGTGCTCCGCAAGCAGCTTCTTTGCTTGCGCGCGAATCTGCTCGGCGGTTTTCTCCTCCGACTTCTGCTGCAGCCCCAGCAATTGGTTCCGCAGCTTGAGCGCTTGCTCGTGACCGGGCTTGAGAAGGAGCAGCCGATCGACTTGATCCAGCAGCCCGTCGGTTCTCTTGGCCATGACGGCGGTGCGAATCTCGCGCATCAGCGAGGCGATCTCATCGCGAGCGGCGCGCCACTGGGCGAGCCGCTTCTCCGCCGCTGCGTCGCGCAGGCCGGGAGGCGTGTTCTCCAGCGTTTCAATCGCCTCGTCGTAGTCGTGGCTCTCCGCGAGCTCCTCGGCCTTCTGCGCAGTTGCAAGGTACTCGAGCTCCGTGTCGGTGCGGCGCTCCGGCAGGCGGCGGAGCATCTTCTTGGCCTGCTCCACGCACGCTTCCAGCGCACCGAGATTCGTCGAGAGCATGGTGCTGAGCAGCACCAGCGCCTGGTCGAAGCGACCCTCGACCTGCAGCGTCTCGGCTTCCTGGAGACGCGCCTCGAAGTTCTCCAGCCGCTCCCCGAGCGCGGCCTTGAGGTTGGCGCCGCACGCCCCGCAATATGTTTCGTTCGCGAAGTTGCGCACTCCGCAACGCCCGCACGACTCCAACAGCGACCGGCCGCACCGGGAGCAGAATACGCGGCGGGGCGGGTTCGTCTCGTCGCAATTTCCGCACGTGAGCGGGCCGTGGGGCTGCGCCGAGTCAACGCGAACTCCCGCCGGGAACAACCGGCGGTCGTAGTCCGCCTTCCTTCGCGGATCGAGCAACGTCTCGGCCGCGTCATCCACCTCCCGATGCAGGTGCTGCCACATCGGGCGGGGAGCGTCGGCGACGCAGCGGCGGAGCAGGTCCCGCTTCCGCCGGACCGCGGCTTCGATTTCCGCTTCCGACTCTTCGCCCGGCGCCAGCCCCAGCAATTGGTAGGCGTTGAGAGGGCGATCGGCAATCCGCACGTCGAGCCATTCGCAATAGGGATCCAGAACTTCAGTCGCTTGCATACCTTCGATGCCGGAGCAGCGCCGGCGCAAAAAGGGCGCCGCCGGCGCCACTGGCGCCGGCGGCTTAATACATTCCACGGCTGCGGGACCAATCCCTGGTCCCTCAGATCGTTCAGGTAAACTGCAGCGTTAGTCGAGGTTGGTTTTGCCCGCGGCGGTCGGCGTGATGAATACGCCCGAAAAGATTAACGCCGGATCCAACTCCACGGTGCTGTCCAGGTAGCCGGTCTGGGGACCGGCGACGGTGTTATCCACGAGGAAGCCCGGGTTGAGGAAACCATCGCCGTTGATGTCCTTAAATGTTTGGACGCTTCCATCGGCGAAGAGGACGTTGCAGTTCCCGTTGTGGGGCGCGCCCATATCGCGGTAGTCTTGGAGGTAGAGGTAATCGGCCGGATACTCGACGGCGATGCCTGGCTTGGGATGCTCGTACCCCCAGACATCGACCGTAGGCGACACGGCGTCGTCATAGACAGTAGCCACTTGGGACTTCCCCCAACCGACAAATCCACCGGCGGCGATGCAGTCGCGAAAGGCGGGGCCGTCCGAGAACGCCTCAACAAGGCGGGCGCCCTTGGTCAAACCGTCATAGGGCTTCCCGCTGGGATCGGGAATCGACGCCTCCAGGAAGGCCTCTTTGGCGTCCCCCACGTTGGCGTCGGCCATAATCGGGATTCGCGAAGAGGCGACGGGCGACTGCGAGAGAACCGACTGCCTGAGGACCCCCACAGTTCCGGCGATGCCCTTGATCGCCGAAGCGCCTCCCGCAGAGTTATCGGGGTAAGAGATCGCCGTCGTCGCGCCGGAGCCCGACCCGCTAATCGCGACCTCAAGGCTGGGCGCAGTGCGCGTGAAAAACCAGGTTGTGATGTAATTGGTGTTGTAGCCCTTTTGAACAAAGTGAAAGGCGACGGCGCCGGCGTCGTCCTGAACGCCCGTGAGCGGGTTCGGCGGGCAGGTTGAGTCAAGCGCCGTTTGGTAGGCGAAACCGCCCGCCCCGTCGTCCCAGTAGGCGCCGGCGCCCGAGAAGATCTGGCTCTCGATGCCGCCTTCCTTCGCGAACGTGTTCGTAGTCCCCAGATAGTTGTTCAGTTTTTCGCTGCCTTTGGCGGGATTCGAGGGGCAAAGCATCTCTCCCGGCAGGCCGGCGCCGGAGTTAACCATGTCGGCCACCCAGCCCCAGGTGTCGAGGCTGCCGTCGCGATTGGGGTCCCAGCCCCCCGAGGAGGCCAGTCGCCCTTGCGGGTCATTGTCGGAATGGAGACTGACGCTGATAAAGAATTGACGCAGGTTGTTCTTGCACTGCGTCCTGCGGGCCGCCTCTCGGGCCACCGACAAAGCCGGCAGCAGCATTGCCGCGAGGATGCCGATGATGGCGATCACCACCAGCAATTCCACCAAGGTGAAAGCTTGGCGACGGGGAAAACGCTTCATAGAATTCTTCTCCTGATCGAAAACAATACGGACTTGAAACGCGTACTCGGGACAGAATCTTGTGCGGTCCATCCTTCCGCCTGGACGGCCGCTCGCAGAGCGGCCGATTTCTCGTTTCACTCTCGAAGCCGGGCGATCCTCCCCCGCCTTCGACCGTCGGCGGCCGCCGTCCTCCTCAACCCGGCGTCGCTCGACAAAACATGCCCGGCATCAATGTTCCTCCGAGGATACGGGGTCCTCGATAGAACGAAATGAATGGCGATTGAATAAACGGTGAAGATGCCGCGCCGCCGCCGGCGCATCCGCCCGTCGTCATTCACGGCGGCAACTGGGCGGCCTGCCGGTCGGCAAGCGAGTAGACGCTGGCGACGGTCTTCCGCGGCATTTCGACGGCGCCGTCGGCGAATCCGGTCGCGGGACTTGCGGGGAATCCGTTGTTCAAGTAGTCGTCGTGGTTCGCGTCGCGAACGGTGGCGACGCTCCCGTCTGCAAACAGGACGTTGCACACGCCGCCGTGTACGGGCTCAAAGCCGCGGTAGTCTTGCAGCGCCCTCTTCGCCCATACCTCCCACCAGCCGATCACTCCCGACGACGGTTCTGAGTTTTTGGGCGTGGGCGAGGGGAACGACGGCGCTTCCATCGTGGAAGGAAGCACCGGCCCCTTCGTGAACGATTTGGCCAATCCCGCGCCGGCGGGATGGCCGCCGATGGGCTGCGTCGAGAAGCCGACGGTGGCGGCGTCCGCCAAGAGCGGGATCGTGCTGGCGGAAAACGCCGAGTTGTCGAGATAGCGAAGAGTCATCGGGCCGGACGACGAATGCTTCGAACTCAACGACGGGCCGCAGCCGGGCTTGTCGGTTCGCAGGTTGCCATCCTTGTCCAGCCTTGGCCCGGAGCGCACCAGGCACCAACTCGCGATGTAGTTCGTGTTGTAGAACTTGTCGTAGAGCAGCTTCTCCACCACTGCCCGGCGGGCCTCGCTCTCGGGCGCCAATCCGTCCTCGAGAATGGTGCGGCAGGCGTTGCGCGCTGGCGTGCCGTCGGGAAGCGTCTGCGCCGGCGGACCCAGATAATCCGCGCACGGGCCGGGAGGACGCGGCGCCGCCCACGTCAGCAAGTCGCCGTAGGTCTCCGAAAGTACGGCGGGGTTGCCGGGACAGAGCATTTCGCCCACCGGCGTTTCCATGCTCACCAGATCGGCCACCCAGCCGTACTCGCTCACGCAGCCGTCCTCTCGCCAGTGGAAGGCGCCCGTGCACAACTCCCCGTTGCGCTGCGCGGCGAAGGACTGAAAAGTCAGACCGAACTGCCGGAGGTTGTTCTTGCACTCGGTCGAGCGCGCGGCGGACCTCGCGGCGCTGAGGGCGGGCAGGATCATCGCCGCCAACACGCCGATGACGGCGATCACCGTGAGCATCTCCACGAGCGTGAAAGCGCCGCGATCCTTCGACGCCGGGCGATGACGCGGGAAAAATTCGTCGTTGGGTTCCATCTGCACTCCGTCCATGACCAGGTTGTGGGGCGGAGCGTTCGTCGCCCCTAAGCGTTCGAGGTGAACTACGACCTCCGAATTATCGAGCGGATCTGTTAAGCTCCGATGTAGCGAGAGCGAATCTCCGAGGACGATTGCCGGCCGCGGAGACTCGGTTGTTCTTGACGTGGGCTTCACGGAGTCTTCATCGAGCGGGGCCTATAATAGCCGGCGTAGTTTCAACCTCGGAGATTTGCGGCGACGTTCCCCCAGAGATCGTGATGCCTTTGATGCGATATCGCGCCGTGTTGATCGGCGCTGCGCTGCTGACCTCGCACGGCGGATGCGGGTTCAGTGACAACGACCTTGCCAAGCCTCGTCCATCCGCCGAGGACGCAGGCGCCGCGCCGAAGGCTGCGCCGCCGAGCAGCGCCGCTGCATTCGCGACGCCGGGCCAGGCTGAGCCGGCATCGCAGGCCGGCTCGACGAATTCGCCGCCAGCCGTCTCTTCGGAAGCAGGGAAGCCGCCGCGGGCTGCCGACCTGGACTCGCTGTCGGCGGAGGAAATCGCCGTGCAGCCGCTCGCCTCCAAGCCCGATGAGCCGCTCAGCCCGGCCGATCGCCGGGCGAGGTCGGTCGCGAGTCTGTTGAAAATCTCGCAAGCCCTGGAAGCGTACCTGGCGGAGCGAGATTTCTTTCCCTCCGGCAGCCGGCGCGGCAACACGCCTCTTTTGAGTTGGCGAGTGGAATTGCTTCCCGCACTCGGTTATGAATCGCTCTACAAGGAATTCCGCCGCTCCGAGCCTTGGGACAGTCCGCACAACAAGAAGCTCATTCCGCGCATCCCCGCGGAGTTTCAATCGCCGGAACGGTTTGACGCCTGCACAAACTACCTCGCGCCCGCCGGGCGGATGACGGTGCTTGATGGAATCGAAGGCGTTGAAAGAGGAGGTTTCGCCGACGGCGTCCGCGACACAATTCTGGTCGTCGAGGCGAATGACGAGCTGGCGACGCCCTGGACCAGGCCAAACGAGTGGAGCTTCGACGAAACCGCGCCTCGCCGCGGACTCGGCGCGTTGCGAGAGGGGGGATTCTTGGCGGCCCTGGGGGGCGGAGAGGTGGTGCTCGTCCCTGCGTCGCTGTCCGACGCCGAAGTCCGGGCCCTGTTCACGATCGCCGGCGGAGAGAAAATCGCCGCGGCGAGCATCACGCTCGACCCGTTGGCGGAGGTCCCCGCCGATCCGCCGACCGAAGACTCGCCGGCCGTCCCGCAGCAAGCGCCTCCTCTCGCCGGCGCGGATGCCGAATTCTCCCCCGTGAACCTGCCGTCCGCCGTCACGCCGACCGACGCCCCCTCAGCCTCAATTCGCGCGGGCAGGGCGGCCCTGCCCAACCAGATCGACCAAGAATATGCGCGGCAGGTCTTGAGCGAGGTGTTCAAAGAGAGTTACGCGGCGGCCCGCACCAAAGAGGATCGTCTCGCCGTGGCGGAGACGATGATGGGATACGTCCCCAGTGCGGGCGACGACCATGCCGCCCGCTTCGTCCTGCTGGACGCGGTTCGCAAGATTGCGGCGGCCAATGGCGAGGTGAAGCTCGCCCGGAAGGCGTGCGACCGGCTCGCGGAAGAGTTTGAGGGCGATTTCACGTCCGGGACGATCGCCGCGATTAAAACCCTCGCCGGCGGCGCGGAGAAAGGCGAGCGGCGGGAACTCGCCGAGTGGGCGGAAGATCTGATGACTGCGGCCTACGACGAGGATCGCTTCTTGCAAGCGAAGGAAGCGCACGGAGTGGCGCTGTCGCTGGCCCGGAATGCCGGGGATCGGGAGCTGGTGCGTTCGCTGATGATGCGCCAAACCGAGATCGAAACGGCCCGCCGCGAATATTCCGCCGTCGCCGGCGCGTTGGACATGCTCGACAAGGAGCCTCGACACGCCTCTTCCCATCTCATTCTGGGCCGGTATCTTTGCTTCATCAAAGGATTCTGGGATAAGGGTTTGCCCTACCTGGCGGCCGGTAGCGACGCCCGCCTGGCCGCCGTCGCCGAACAGGAAGTGCTCATCCCTCCCTCGACTGGGCAGGAGCAAATCGCATTGGCCGACGCCTGGTGGGGTCTGCGCGACAGCTATGACGCCCCTTTCCGCGAAGCGATCGAAGAGCGCGCCGCCCACTGGTATCGCCTGGCGTCGGCTCAACTGCCGGATGGCTTGCTGCGGATCAAGGCGGAAGCGCGGCTGCAGGAAGTCGAGTAGCGGCCGATCTCTCTTGCATGGGAGCGGCGTTCGGTCCAGACTGTCGAAGGGGAGTTCACCTTGTGGCGGCGGGATTATGAACGCGCGAAACCTTCGAGCCGATGCCGTCGCTATCTGGCGGGCGGGGGTCGATGCGGTCCGCGGCGATCGGCTCGTGCGTCAGTGCGTGCGCGTGGAGGCGGGGCGGCTGGCGATCGGCGATCGGACGTTTGCGCTGGCCGACATCGGCCGGATTGTGGTGGTGGGGGCGGGCAAGGCCGGCGCCGGCATGGCGGCCGGGCTGGAAGAGGCGCTCGGTCCCGCGGTGCTCGATGAGAAGCGAGTCGCCGGCTGGGTCAATGTGCCGGAGGACTGCGTGCGACGGTTGCGGAACATCACCCTCCACGGGGCCCGCCCCGCCGGGGTGAATGAGCCGACCGAGGCCGGCGTCTACGGCGCCGAGCAGATCTTGCGATTGGTCGGCGGGCTAGAAGCCGACGACCTTTGCATTTGCCTGATTTCCGGCGGAGGTTCGGCGCTGCTTCCCGCGCCGGTGGAAGGAGTCACACTTGCCGATAAGCTGGCCGTCACGCGGCGCCTGAGCGCCGCCGGGGCCGATATCACCGAGCTGAACACGGTGCGGAAGCGGCTGAGCCGCATCAAAGGCGGAGGCCTGGCAAGGGCATGCCGCGCGGGAAAGCTGTTCTCGCTCATCATTTCCGATGTGCTGGGGGACCCGCTCGACATGATCGCTTCCGGACCCACGGTTCCGGACGCGACGCCGGGGGATGCGGCTCGTGCGGTTCTGGAACGGTTCGGCGCTCGCGAATCGGGCGTGCCGGAGCGGGTGTTTGACCAACTCGCGCGATCGCCGGCCGCAGGCGACGAGCCGGGCGTGACGGCCGAAGTCGAGAACATCGTCATCGGCAATCTCGCGGCGGCGGTGGATGCGGCGGGAATCGAGGCGGAGCGCCGCGGCTACTCGCACGCCATGCACTGCGCCGCGTCGCCCGAAGGCGAGGCGGAGCAAGTCGGCCGGCGACTCGCGGAGATGGCGCTGCGGATGCGGCGCGAGAACGGTCCCGATTGCCTGATCACCGGCGGCGAGCCGACGGTGCGGCTGGCGCCCAAGGAGGAGCGCGGCTTGGGGGGCCGCAATCAGCAACTGGCGCTCGCGGCGCTTCAAGCGCTTATGAGCGGAGCGGACGACGCGTCGCACAACCCGCTCGAAGGAATGGCGATCCTCTCCGGCGGCACCGACGGCGAGGATGGTCCCACCGACGCCGCCGGCGCCGTGATCGACGCCGAAGTCTGGGACGCCGCCCGAGCCAAAAAACTTGTCCCCGCCGATTTCCTCGCCCGCAACGACGCCTATCGCTTCTTTGAAGCATCGGGCGGACTCTTGCAGACCGGCCCCACGCATACGAATGTCTGCGACGTGCGGGTCGCCGTCGTCTCCCGCTCCTGACGGCAGGCGCCATGCGAAAAAATGTTTGACAAATCGTTGGCTTCTGTGATACGGTCAAAATGCGGGCGACACCCTACCAAGTTTCTCCTCTCCACTCTCCTCCCGCCACGGAAGATCCCGCATGCTGTTTCGCACACGGAAGGCGCTGCGCCCGCAGTGTCGCCAGTCGGCTCGTCACTCGCGACTACGTCCAC
>JAHWKS010000148.1 GCA_019347795.1 Planctomycetota bacterium
CGAGGCCCTGGACGGCACCGCCGAGCGTCGCACGAATCCGTATGCGGAGGAGTCGGCCCAGCACCAGCGCGAGTCCGACGTTTCGCAAATCCTCAACGTGTTGACCGACCGCGAGCGCCAAGTGGTCGCCAAGCGTTACGGCCTGGCGGGCCTGGCGCCGGCGCAGACGCTCAAGGAAGTCGGCGCCGACTTAGGCGTCACCAAGGAGCGCATCCGCCAGATCGAGAAGCGCGCGCTATTCAAGCTGCGAGAAGCGGCCGAAGCCGCCAAGCTCGAATCTGCCGCGGCGTAAACCACCTCAGTGATCAGCGACACAGGGAGCGGCTGCCAGGCCGCTCCCTGTTTCATGCGCTCGTGAAGAAGGACGCCCGCCAGCAATGTTGCCCCGTCATTCGGATAAGCATACATTGATTCGACGGATGGGGCCGCCAGAACTTCAGAGCCGCCGGGAAATCTCGTGAGACGTTGCATCGCACTCCTCGCCTTCGCCGCACTGGCGACAGATCCGCTTTCTTCATGGCCCGCCGAGAGGCATGTGGCGGCGCAGGTGTTCGGCAAGGTTCGATCGGCCGTTGCGGTGCAGCCTGACGGGCTGTATGTCTGCGAGGCGGAGGAGTTCCGGACCGAAGACGATGCCGGAGGATGGCGAGCCCGGCCCTTCGGCGAGAATTACTACGCCGCCACCTTCGCCAACTGCTTTCTCAGCCGTAAGGCGTTTCTCGGGGCGCCGGAGCAGTGCGAGGAGTCGATCGCGGAAGTCGCCATCGACGTGCCCGACGCCGGCCGGTATCTGGTGCTGGTGCGGTACGAGGCGGCGTACCGCTTTGAGACGCAGTTCCGCGTGCAGGTGGAGCAGAACGGCGACACCGTCTTCGATCGCCTCTACGGCGCCCGTGAGAACGTCAAGATCTGGGCATTCGGCCAGAAGTTGCAGAAGGAGGTCGCCTGGAGCTGGGGCGCCGTGGAGAATATCGTCTGGGAAGGACACGACGCCTACGCCGATCTGCAGCCCAGCCGGGCGACGCTTCGCCTCATCGCCGCCAGGCAGCCGGAGCCGGCGGCGAAAAGAAACGTCGATCTGGTAATGCTGACCGCCGACGTGGAGCAGGTGCAGATGCGGATCGACAAGGAAAACTACCTGCCGCTGGACGGCATGCTCACGCAATCGGGCGACGTGTGGCTGCGGGTGACGAACCAGGGTCCAAAGCCGCTCACCTTCACCGGCCGTAGCGCCCCCGGCGGAGGCAACTGGCAGCAGCATTCGCCGTATTGGGTGCACCTGCGGAATTGGAAGGCGCCCGCGATCTCGGTCGAACCGGGCGAAACCAGCGATTGGATCGAAGTCGGCGGTCTGATGGATTCCCTCGCCGACGGCCAATGGCTTTGGACCGGCGACGGGCCTTACAAGGCCGAATTCGGCGTGCGCAACGCCGCGGGCCGCATCGAGCCGCTGGCCGACTACACCGGCGAGGGCGACCTTACCTTGGCGGCCGACGCCGACACCCGTTACTCCCGCCGGCTCCGCGCGCAAGAGGCGGAGCTCTACGACCTCCTCGATTACCTCAAGCGAGAGGACCCCGCGCCGCACGGCCGCACGCCGCAGGAGACGCCGATCTATGGGTACACGTTCGAGCCGCTCGACAAGGGAAAACACGCCGCCACGGTTGCCGAGTTCAAAGAGTTATTCGCCCTTCGCGAGACCGGCGGCGACGGGCGCCAAACCCGCTATCTCGACGTCCGCGGAGTCTCCACCGACAAACTGGCTGAGCACTGCCGGAAGCTCGGCGCCGAGGCGCCGAAGATCGACGTCGTCAGCCTGGGGGACGAAATCGCCTTGCCGACACCCGCCGCACCCGCGGCCTCCGACGGCTTCCGGCAATGGCTTCAGAGCCGCGGCCTCAAGCCGTCCGAGGTCGATCCGACAGCCGGCGACGATTGGGCGAAGATCAGCTACAACGTCGACCCGCAGACGAAGGAAAGCCGGCCCGGCGTCTACTACTGGTCGATGCGCTACCTCTACCACTTCGGCATTCAGGCGATCAAAGAGCGGACCGACATTTTGCGGCGGCATTTCCCGAGGGCGGGCATCGGCGCCAATTACTCGCCGCATTACCCGACCGACCACATGTTCCTCGGCGAGACGTACAAGTGGGTCAGCGTGTTTCGCGAGGAGGGGATGACGCTGCCCTGGAGCGAGGACTACATCTGGCAGGTCCCGGTGGGGACGCCGCAGATGAACCACATCAACTTCGCCCTCTTCCGGGCCGGGCTGCGGGGCAAGCCCGATCGCAAGATCATGTACTACGTGATGCCGCACATGCCCAACAACACGCCCCGCCAATGGCGGCGGCTGTTCTACGGCGCCCTGGGGAACGGGATGAAGGCCGTGAACCTCTTCGAGTTTCGGCCGGTCCACGTTGCGTATACCGAAAACCATGTGGACCATCCCGAGATGTACCGCATGATTCTGCAGAGCTTCCGCGAGCTGGGGCTCTTCGAGGACGTCGTCCAGCACGGCCGGGTCCGGGCGGCGGAGGCGGGGCTGTGGTTCAGCGAAACCGGCGACATCTGGGACGACAGTCACGGCTCGTTCGCCCCGGCCAAGCGGGCGCTCTTTACGGCGATCCGCCAGCAGCAGATTCCGCTCGACGCGGTGGTGGAGCAAGACGCCCTCGAGGGGACGCTCGACGACTACAAGACGCTTTACCTAACCGACGCGCATGTGAGCGCCGCGGCTTCGGAGAGGATTGCCGCCTGGGTTCGCTCCGGCGGGAGCTTGTTCGCCACAGCCGGCGCCGGGATGTTCGACGAGTTGAACCGCCCCAACCAGACGTTGCGGGAGCTGATGGGGGTGTCGCAAGCGTCGCTCGACGTTCTCGACGGCCGGCAAGTCACCTACCTTAAGCAAGACCTGCCGTTCACGGAAGCGATCGACGCCGTGAAGCTGGCCGACGCGGAACTTCCCGTCTTCTGCATTCGCGGCCGGATCACCACCGCAGACGGCGACGTGACGGGAACGTTCACCGACGGCTCGCCCGCCATGGTTTCGCGCACCGTCGGCAAGGGGCGCACGGTGTACTGCGCGTTTCTGCCGAGCCTGAGTTATTACAAGCCGGCCATCCCGCGGCGTCCGGTCGATCGCGGCGCAACCGACGACGCGATGATCCATTTTCTGCCGACCGCGTTCGACCCCGCCGCCGCCGCGCTGATTGCCCAACCCGCATCGGCGATTTCGCTGCCGGTCCAGTGCAGCAATCCGCTGGTGGAAACGACGGTCATCGAGTCGAAGCAGGGAACAGCCATCCCGCTGATCAACTGGAGCGGATCCCCGGTGAAGACGTTGCGTGTGAAAGTTTCCATCCCCACCCCGACCGCCGAAGTTGCCCTGGCCGGCGGCGGACCCGTAACCGTCGAGCAGTCCGAGAGCGCCCGCGTCTACACCTTCGACCTCGATGTCGCCGACGCCCTCATTCTGCGATAGCGCCCATGGCTCACGGCGCTAAAGGTCCCAAGAATCTGAACAGCGCCTGCGTGGCGGGATCGTCCGGTTGGCCGAGGTCGGCGTTGAGCCTGCTGTGGGTTGTCTCCCGGGCGCCGAATACCGTGACGGAGACGTCGGCTTCTTGGAGCGCAGCGCCGAGGCGTCGCGCCTGTGCGGTGACGTCGGGGTGACCGGCAACGTGGAGAATCAGGAACGGCGGAATGCCCTTGCCCTGGGCCGCGTGCGTGACGGCGGAAAATTCGATGTGCTTCTTCGGATCGTTGCCGAACTTCACGCGATGGCTGAACTCCGGAAGCGGCAGGCCGTGAACCGTCTGACGGATTTCCGCCGTCATGATGATCGCCGGCAGGTCGTAGGTGTCTCCATCCACGGGGACGCATCCTTGGAGGACGTCGAAGGGGACGCCTTCCGCGGCCAGGCGCCGCTCGTCAATACAAAGCAGGGCCGCGAGCTGCGCGCCGGCGGAATGTCCCATGACGAAAATTCGCTGCGGATCGCCTCCATGCGCGGCGATGTTCTTGTGCACCCAACCGAGCGCCTTGGCGACGTCTCGGATCAGGACGTCCATTTCCACATGAGGCAGAAGGCGGTAGTTTGTGGAGACAAAGACGAAGCCGCGCTCGGAGAATACGCGCGGCTTGATTTGCACGTCCGTCTTGTCTCCCGTTTGCCAACCGCCGCCATGAATCCAGAATACGACCGGAAGGTCTCTCGCGCCGTCGGGCGCGTAGATGTCGAGCACTTGACGCTCGTGGGCGGGATCGGCGTACGGCACATCGGAAGCAACAAACTGCGCCTGCGCGGCGGAGGCGAGCAACAAGAAGACGAACGCGATTTTCACGGCGAAGGACTCCGGCGGGGAATTCTCACGAAGCGGCGATGCAATTTGCATTATAGCCGCTGTTCGCTTCGTCCCGGCAATGCTTACGGTTGGCTCAGCACGACCTCGATCTCTCCCCGGTTGTCGGAGAGCTCGCTCCAACCGTCGCGGCAGCGAAGGTAGAGCTTGCCCGTGGCGGGAGCGGTGAAGACGCCCTCGGCGCCGAGCGGGAATGCTTCGCTGAGCGTGAAGTCGCTGAGGATCACCCCTTGCAACCGTCCGCGGCCTTCGCGATCGCCGTTGGCGTCCGTCGTCGCGTCGGCCGAGGTGGACCAGACGCCGAGGGCGCGATAGGCGTATCGAGCGTGTTTAGCGACATTCACCCCCGAAGCCTGGAACCCTCGGGCGGCCGCGACCGGCCGAGGGCTCGCGCCGCTCCGCTCCAGGGAGCGGAATCGCGTGCGCCAATCCCACGCGCACAGGTCGGCCCGGTAACCCACGTCCACGTGCTCCAGAAAGAGACGATATTCGAATTCCAGCTCGGGGGACATGGAGGCGAACATCCGCTCGAAGGAATCGTCGCGCCCCAGCAGATAGCTGTCTCCCAGCAGATGGAAGCGGTCGGAATAGTTGGGGTTGTGGACCAACAGGTGGCACAGGGCCCAGCTCCAGAAATAGTCGAGCCGCGCCTGGCGAACGTTGGCGGCGTCGCGCTCGGTCCACTCGCTCATGGGAACCTGCCGGCGGTTACGGTTTCCGCCGCTGACCATGAGGCCGATCGAGTGGGAAATCTCGCCGGTCATGGAGTTCGCCTCAACGATATTGCGGATCGACTTCGGCGCCTCGCCCCGCAACTCCCGGACGCGCTCGGCGGGGCAGCGAACCCCCGACTGCCCGTCGCCGCGGAAGGCGGCCATCTCGGCCATCCCTTCCTTGTACCAGTCCGGTCCCGTCGTGCCGAAGGCGTGCAAGCAGTAGGCATGAACCACTTCATGCTCGACCACGCCGGGGGTCGTGGAGGCGTAGATGACGGCCTCGCGGCGGGCGTCCCGGCCGGCGCCCACCGACTCGCTCACCGTGGCCCCGCCGATGCCCCCGGTGCTGATGCGCGCCAGCGGATGGGGCAACTGCGCATCCCGCCAATGCTCCTGATTATCGACCAGGTAGCACTGAATCTTGTTGCCGCGCGGCCGGACTTTCCAGTAGTCGGCGACGAAGCTCAACGTCGCTTCCATCCGCGCCAGCGCCTGGCGAGCTTCGCGATCAGGAAGGTCGGTGTGCAAGACGAAGTGGGGGGACGTCAACGCGCACACGGACCCTCGCTCCGTCTGAGCCGCCGCCGCGGCGGCAATAAGCAAGATCGACACGTGCGCCGTCACGCCGACGCGAAGCGTTCTCCAACCATCCATCGAGTACGCTCCGCGCGTAAGAAGTTAATTGTCGCGATCAATTGGGCGAATCGCCCGCGAGAGATGTGCGCACCGTTACGTCGTCCACCGAAAGCTCCCCCACGGCCCCGAACAAACCGATCGCCACGACCGCCAGCCGCGATTGCGGCGGGACGCGCAGCGCCATCCGATGCCGCGTCCAATCGCTCGTGCCGAACCAGGGTCCCAGCACGTGCGTTCCGAGCGAAGCCCGCCGCTCGTCGTAGAACGTGATCTCCAGCCGGCCGAGCTCCTTGCGGGATTGGCCCGGCAATACCGAGTCGGCGGCGGCCCAGACCGACACTTCCACGTGCTCGGTGCGACGGCCGTCCATCGGCAGCGCCTGGGCGGCATGCGCTCCCCGGCCGGGCGTCTCATTGGAAAATCGCAGGAAACGCTCGCCTTCGGGGGCTTGGGAGTCGGCGACGACCTCGGCCTGGCGGATGTAATACCAGGGCGCCAGCAGTCCCGCCTCATCGGTTTCTTCAAAGGCGCCGTTGACCACTCGCGGCGGACCGGGGTCCTTGACCTGCCGCGCCTCCTCGGCCCGGCCGGTCATCGGGACAAAGTAGGTCGGCTCCAGCGCCTCGGCCTCCATCTTCCCCTTCACCTTGCGGAAGAGATACAGCGTTTGCTGATAGCGCTCTCCCAGGGGAATGACCATCCGTCCGCCCTCGCGAAGCTGATCCACCAACGCTTGCGGGATGCGCTCGGGGGAGCAAGTGACGATGATCTTGTCGAACGGCGCGTGCTGGGGCCAGCCGAGAAAGCCGTCCCCCACCTTGGTGTGAACGTTGTCGTAGCCGAGGCGCCGGAGCGTGCGGCCGGCGGTGCGCCCCAGCGGCTCGACGATTTCAATCGAGTAAACCTCCGCCACCAGGTGGCCGAGCACCGCCGCCTGGTACCCGCTCCCGGTGCCGATCTCCAGGACCTTGTCGCTGGGCTGCGGATCGAGCGCCTGCGTCATCGACGCCACGACAAAGGGGGGAGAAATCGTTTGCCCCTCGCCGATGGGCAGCGCCATGTCGTAGTAGGCCAGGTGACGCTGCGAGTGGGAAACAAACTGGTGTCGCGGCGTTTGCCGAAGCGCCTCAAGCACCCGCGGGTTCTCGATGCCCGCCGCCGCCACCTCCTCCCGCACCATCCGCAAGCGCGCCTCCGTCCAATACCGCTCCTCCTGCCCCGCCGCGATGCTAAGGAAGCACAGCGGGAGGAAGAAAGCCCAAGCCGGGGCGCCAGACTGGTGAATGAAAGAGAGCAAAAGAAGCTCTTGATTGACGAGATGGATGTGCGGCGCGGCGATTGGGTGGGGGCGTACGGAATGAACGCACCGAAGAGCGCCCCAACGCCACTCTACTAAGACATTATAGCAAAAGCCGGTCCTCCGTGCAAACTGTGGAGAGACGGCGAGACGGCGATCCTGCCGCATGTCGCAATCGTTGCGACGCCCTTGCTGCCGGCGGTTTCGTTGCTGGATAATGCCTAATCATGCCTGCCAAGCAAAAGCGATTCTCGTGCGTCCTGCTTTCCCTCGCGGCGTTGTGCGTCTGCGCCCTCGTCGGCTACGCGACATGGACAAAACTTGTTCCGCAGTGGCTTTCTCAACAGACTCGGAAGGCGTTGCAAGAACAGGACTTCATCCGAGCACTACGGTTGGCGAACCACCTGCTCCGACGACAGCCGAACTCTCCCGAGGCCCTGCGAGCGGCTGCGGAGGCCTCCGCGAAGCTGGGACAAGCAGACGTCGCCCTGCGGCACTACCGGCGGTTGTGCGAAACGGACGCCACAATAACGGCTTATGATCATCTGGCAATGGGTGAGCTTCAATTGCAGCGAAAGCGGCTATCGGAGGCAAAGCGTCACTTTGCGTCTGCTCTCTCGCAAGATCCAAATCTTCATCCCGCACGGCTCGCCTTGATCTACGCTCTTTCGGTGGAGTGTCGGCCCTACGCGGCCCTCGACCACCGGTATCGGCTCCTCCGCCAGGGAGTGTGGACGGTGGAGAATCTTTTATATCTGGCCAAGCCCGAGGACCTGATGGGCGGTCCGGAGCTTGACGATTTTTTGAGACACGAGCCGGACAATCCGTATCTGCTTCTTGCGAAAGGTCGCCGTGCGAAACTTCTTGGCGATTACGAGGAGGCGGCCCGGTGGGTTGAAAAGGCGCTGGCGGTCAAACCCGAGCTGGTCGACGCTCATGCTGATCGGGGACTGCTATTGCTGGAAAACGAAACGACGGAAGAAGCATTGAGCAATTGGCATCGCGAGCTTCCCGACGCGGCAGACGAACATCCTCAGGTTTGGCTTGTCCGCGGGTTTTGGGCCAGGCGCCAGGGAGACTTCGGCGGCGCTGCGCGTTGCTTCGCCGAAGTTCTGGTGCGAGATCCCAACCACCGACCGGCCACGCACCAACTCTCCTTGGTCCTGGCCGCCCAGGGGGAAGAGTCTTTGGCAGCCGAATTGTCGGCCCGCGTGCATCTCTTGGACGAGCTGACCCGAGTTATCAACCGCGTTTATGATCGACCCGAAGATTCTGCCCATTGGCTGCGAGCCGCGGAATTATTGGAGTCGCTCGGGCGACCTTGGGAGGCGGTCGCATGGTATCGGACCCTCGCCGGGCGAGATCCACACGATGATTTCAGTCGTAGTAAGGTCGAGGAGTTGTCCGGCTTACTGACCTCGAACACGCCGATCATCGCTGCGGACGCCAATCCATTGCGAAAGTTGAACATCAACCGTTTTGCGATGCCCGACTTTGGGGACCGGCCTCCGGCAGTCGCTCGATCGGCGCCGGACGTGGGCGGAGGAATTCGGTTTGCCGACGTCGCCGGAGAGCGGGGATTGAATTTCTCGTTTGTCGGGGCCGATCAACCTGTCAGGCGGCTTCGCAGCATCTTTGAGGTCTTCGGCGGGGGGATTGCCGTTCTCGATTTCGATGGAGACGGCTGGCCGGATATCTATTGCACCCAAGGCGCGGCGGAAACCAGCGGAAAATCCGCAAGTAATCAAGATCGCATTTTCCGCAATGCGGGCCAAGGCACTTTTGTCGACGTTACTCCAGCGGCTGGGCTGGGGGACGAGCGGTTTAGCCATGGCGCCGCCGTGGGCGATTTCGACAATGATGGGTTTGCCGATTTGCTGGTTGCCAACGTCGGCGAAAACCGCCTTTACCGCAACAACGGCGACGGGACCTTTGACGATGTTACGGCGCTTGCCGGGCTTGCCGGAGCCGGTTGGACAACAAGCTGCGCCCTGGCCGACCTGAATGGCGACTCGCTTCCCGATATTTACGAGGTGAATTATCTGGGAGGGCCGAAGATCTACCA
>JAHWKS010000149.1 GCA_019347795.1 Planctomycetota bacterium
TCGTCGAGGCGAATCCGGACAAAGCCGTGCCGTGGACCAAACCGGATGACCTGCAGGTGGACTTCAACAATCCGCTGGCCGGCTTGGGCGACATCCGCCCTTCCGGCTTCAACGCCCTCTTCGGCGATGGCTCGGTGAAGGTGATCGCCAAAATGGTCGACCCCGAGACGCTCAAGGCGCTCTTCACCCGCGCCGGCGGCGAGACCGTAAACTTCTGAGCGACGCAATTCGTTCCACGTCACGCGGCGGCGCCGGGATGCTTCGTCTTGCCGGTCGCCAGGTGCATTACGGCTTCCTCGCTCAACTCCTCACGGCCTAGCTCGCCCGTGAGGCGGCCTTCGTGCATCACCAGCGTGCGGTCGGACATGCCGAGGATCTCCTCCATCTCGCTGGAGACAAAAAGGATCGCCACCCCCGCGGCGGCCAGATCCTCCATGATGATGTAAATCTCGCGCTTCGCCCCCACGTCCACGCCGCGGGTCGGCTCATCCAACAGCAGCACCCGCGGGCGGATGTTGAGCCATTTTCCCAGCACCACCTTCTGCTGGTTGCCGCCGGAAAGGTACTGGACGATCTGCTCTTGGCTGGGCGTCTTGATGTTCAGCTTGGCGATCATCTCGCGGGCGGCGGACCGCTCCTTCCCTCCGTTTCGGAAGCCGACCGTCTGATCGCGGCGGAGGCTGGCGAGGCTGATGTTGTGCCGCACCGCCATCTCCAGGACCAGGCCTTGCTCCTTGCGATCTTCCGGCACGAGGGCCAGTCCGGCTCGAATCGCGTCGCGGGGACTTTGCGGCACGATTCGCTGGTCGGCGACGCGAATTTCGCCCCCCTCCGCCTGATCCACGCCGAAGAGCACCCGCAACAGCTCCGTGCGTCCCGCGCCGACCAGTCCGGCCATGCCGACGATCTCACCCGCTCGCACCGCGAAATTGATGGCGTGCCGCGATCGGCCGGGGACGCGCAGGTCCTTCACCTCCAGCATCACCTCGCCCGGCTGATGCGGCTTGCGGACGTAGAACTGCGAGAGATCGCGCCCTACCATCAGCCGGACCATGCGGTCGTGATCGACCTCATCGCGGGATAGCTCTCCCGCGTTTTTTCCGTCGCGGAGCACCGTTACGCGATCGCAAACCTCCTTCACTTCTCCCAGCCGATGGGAGATGTAGACGATGCTGACGCCCTTTGCTTTCAAGTCGCGAATCACCTCGAACAGCCGCGCCGTTTCGCCGGAGGAGAGGCTCGAGGTCGGCTCGTCCATGATCAAGATGCGGGCGTTGGCCGAGAGGGCCTTCGCGATTTCCACGAGTTGCTGCTGGCCGATGGGGAGCGTCCCCACTCGCGTGCGCGGCGAGAGGTTAAGCCCCACCCGGGCGAGCACCTCGCGGGACTGGCGGTAGATGGCGGCGAAGTCGATCAAGCCCAGGCGTCGCGGCTCGCGCCCCAGAAAGATGTTGGCCCCGATGTCGAGGTTCCCCGCCATGTTCAATTCCTGGTGAATGAGCGCAACGCCCAGCTCGGTCGCTCGCCGCACCGAGGGAATCGAAACCGGCTCTTCCTCGACGAGAATTTCGCCTTCATCGGGCGATTGCACGCCCGCGAGGATCTTCATCAGCGTGCTCTTCCCCGCGCCGTTCTCGCCGATCACCGCCAGCGCTTCGCCCCGCTCCAGCCGCAGACTCACCCGCTCGAGCGCCTTCACGCCGGGGAAGGACTTAGAGACATTGCGGACTTCCAGCAGCGGTGCAGGCATGGGGAGAAAGAGAGGGGAGTGATGGAGTGGTGGAGTAATGGAGTAATGGAGTGATGGGGTAATGAGGAGGGCGAGTATAACGGTCATCACTCCATTACTCTACCACTCCATTCGGCCACGCTTGGCGCCCTCCGCGCCTTCACCGCCGTATTGCCACGTCCTTCTTCATCACTCCATCACTCCACTACTCCATTACCCCTTTCTGCGACGCCTGCCGTACTCCGCGCCCTCACGGCCGCGTTGCCCCGTCCGCACGGCCGTATTGCCCCGTCCGACGTGCCGCCGATATACTGGGTTTTTCGGCGCCGGGGCAATGTCGGCGACGGCGCCCTCTCCTTTTTCCGCGCACGTATCGGCGCCCGCGAGCATGAATCAACCGTCGGAATCGAAGAATCACTGGAAGTCGCTTGCGGCCGAACTCGGCTTCGAATGGCCCGAGGCGGAAACGCCTCCTCCCGCCGATGAGCCGGAGGAGGCGCCTGCGGCGCAGGCGGAGACGCAGCCGGCCGCGGCAGAGGCGGCCGAGGCGTCGGAGGGGGTGAATCCGTTCGCTCCGGAGTACGAGGAGGATGCGCTCTTCTCGGACGATGATTTGCCGGAGGAGGCGGTCGCGGAGGAGGCGAGTGCGGAGACGCCCGACCTCGTCCCCTCCGAGGTTGAAGCGAACCCGGCGCCGGCGGTCGATGACCGCAGCCATTGGCGAGAGCTCGTCGGCGAATTGGGTCTTGAACCTCCGCCGGAACCTGAGCCGGCCGACGTCGAGCCGGCAGCCTCCAAGACGCCCGAGGCATCGTCGCGGCCGGAGCGCTTCCGCGCGGAAAAAAAGAAACCCGCGCCCCCGCCCGCGGAGTCGCGCCCCTTCGGGGCAGGATTATTCTCGGATCACGAGGCGCCGGCGCTTCCTCGCGAGACGGCCGCTGAGGCGCCGGCCGCGGCTGCCGCCGAAACAAGCGAAGTCGGCGAGACGTTCGAGGCGGAAGCGGAGCCGGAGGCGGAGTCGGGACCCCGGAAGCGCGGCCGGCGCCGCACGCGAAGCTGGAAGCGCCTACACACAACGTCGGAGGTCGCCGAGGAGGAAGAGGACAAGCCTCTCGAAGGCGAGCTGGAGGTGCTCGAAGCGGCTGAGGAGATGGGCGTTGTGGATGATCTCTTTGGCGAGGATCTCGCGGCGGAGGAGGAGGCCGAAGTCGAAGCCGGCCCGACGCCTCGCGAAGAAGAGCCGCGTCGTCGGCGCCGCCGCCGTCGCGGCCGCAGAGATGATCGGGAAAAGACCCGCGCCGGCGAAGAGGCCGCGGAATCGGCCGACGAGGAGAATGCGGAGATCGCCGCTTCCGCGAGCGACTTCGCCGATGATCTGTTCGAGGACGAGGAACAGGCAGAGGCGCCGCGTGAGGAAAGGCCGCGCGGTGGACGCCGGCGTCGCCGTCCCGCCGCCGCGCCCCCGGACGTCGTCGATCGGGAGGACGATGTCGATCTGGAGGACGAGGAGGAGGACGACGAGGAGGCTTCTGACGGCCGCCGCGAGCCGCGCCCGATTCATCGCAAGATTCCCACGTGGGAAGAGGCGGTGTCGGTCGTGGTCGATCTCAACCTCGAGGCCCGCGCCAGGTCGCCCGGCGGCGGCCGGCGCCGGCGATAGTCAACCTCGCTTGCCCACGATTCTCCATGCGCTATCTCCTTCTGCTGCTGGCGGCGTCCGTGGCCGCGTCCGGGTGCAACAGTGATCGATCCGCCCTCGGCGAGTCGGCGCCGGCGGGCGTGATCCTGCTGCGGTACTCCCCCGGAAGCGAGAGCACCCACCAGCGCGAGCAGGGTTTCCTGGAAACGCTCCAGCGCGAGTACCCGCAGATTCACATCCTCTCGTCGGATCAATACTCGGGCACGACTCCCGAGTCCTCGCTCGACAAGGCGCAGCAGCTTGTGATCAAGTACGGCGACCGCATCCAGGGCTTCTTCGCCGTGTGCGAGCCGAACGCCAACGGCGCCCTCGAAGCCCTGGAGCAGGCCGGCATGGCAAGCGAGGTCGCGTTCATCGGCTTTGACCCCAACGAGCGGATGGTCAATGCCCTGGCGGAAGGCAAGATGCAGGGCATCGTGCTGCAGGACCCGGTGACGATGGGCTACGAGGCGGTGAAGACGCTGGTCGCCCACCTGGAAGGCGAAGAGGTCCGGAAGCGGATCTCCACCGGCGAGTATGTAGCGACGCCCGAGAACATGCACGAGCCGCAGATGCAGAGGCTGCTGCATCCCGAGCAGCTCAGCGAGTCGCCCCCGCCGCCGGCCGATGTGAAGTACCGCATCGCCGTGATTCCCAAGGGGACCACGCATGAGTTCTGGAAGTCGGTTCACTTCGGCGCCCAAAAGGCGGCGGACGAGCGGGGGAGCGTGGAGGTCCTCTACAAAGGCCCGCAACTCGAAAGCGACCGCGAGATGCAGATCAGCCTGGTGCAGGACTTCATCACCAGGCAGGTGGACGGCATCGTGCTGGCGCCGCTCGACTCGCAGGCCCTCATCCCCGCGGTCAAGGAGGCGGCCGCGGCGGGCATCCCCGTCGTGATCTTCGACAGCGGCCTGGACGACGAGAGCGCGTACGTCAGCTACGTGGCGACCGACAACTATCAGGGCGGAGTGCTCGCCGCCCGCCGCATGGCTGAAGCCCTTGGCGAGGCGCCGGCCGAGTCCGGCGCAGACAGCGAGGCGACGGCAACGAACGGCGCAGCCGCCGCTCAGTGACGGACGTCGAACTCACGAAACTCGCCGCTGGCCGCCAGCGTCGTCACGTTCTTCTTACGAATGTTTCCCCGCATCGCATCCGCCACCGCCGCCAGGAACGCGTCCAACTCTTTGGGCTTCCCCTCCGCCACCAGCTCAACCCGCCCGTCCGGCAGGTTCTTTACATACCCACCCACCTCGAACCGCCGCGCAATCTGCACCGTCGTAAAGCGAAAGCCAACCCCCTGCACATGACCCTCGTAGGTCACCTCGCGACGTTCAAGTGCGTCTGACATGCTCCGTTCTCCATAGGATCCTGGCATCTGTGCATTGTCATTAGCGTTTATCAGCGTCGATCAGTGTTCTTCTTCCTCATTGGACTTCCACTTCACCAATCTTCCTGGGCCACTTCGTACGGGTCGGCGGCGTGGAGTTGCTCGGCGCGGTGGAGGAGGCGGAGGCGGGCTTGCTCCTGCTTTTCGGGAAGCGTTCCCGGCGGGATCTTCGCCAGCACGCGCATCGCCTGAGCGGGGCGCTGGTCGTGATCGAGCAGTACTTGCGCCAGCTTCAGCCGCACGAGCGGCGCCTGCGGGGGATCGGGCCGGCGGACGTACTCGCTCATCGCCGGGATCGACTCCCGCCACAGTTTCTTCGCGTGAAAGGCGACGATGATCTGCAGCAAGTCCTTGTCCGCCAGCGTCCATCCCCGCAGACTGCGAGTGCAATGTTCGTGCGCGGCGTACGCCAGTTGCGGGTTGCCTTCGGCCACGAGGGCGCGGATCTCCCGCAGTGACTCCTCCCGGCGGCGCCCGAGCTTCTCTTGACTCTCGGGACTGTTGAGCTCGGCCTCGATCAGTTGCTCGCGGGTCATCGCGTTGCGGCCTTGCCAGACGGAGAACACGTCCCAGTTCTCGCAGTCCACCCAGCGGCGGCGGACCATCGCCACGCCGACGGCCAGGCCCAGCCCGGCGCCCATCAGGTGCAACAGCGAGGTCCCCATGGCGAAGCCCTCGATGAAGACCAACATGATCAGGTCCAGCCCCATGTAGAGCGCGCCCAGCACCCAGATCTTGATGTCGAAGCTGTGCACGTACCGCACGAGCAAGAGCCAGCACGACACCTCATTCTCCGGCGCCCACACCAGCGCGATCGCCATGAAGCCGTACACCGCGGAGGAGGCGCCGAGCGAGCCCCCTTCGTCGGCCCCCAGCATAAGCGTCTGCTCCACGCCGCTTTGGACCACCGCGATTCCCAGGAACGCCGCGAGCGTCCGCCGCCAGCCGATCTTCCCTTCCACGATCAGCCCGAAGACCCACAGGAACACCATGTTCATGATGAGGTGCATCGGGTCGGCGTGCAGGAACGCCGACGTGACCCACTGCACCGGATTCCACTGGCCGTAGTGGAGAATGAACGGGATGAGCGGCTCCGTATACATCCAAAGCGCCACCGAGGCGAAGCTGTTCACCACAATCAGCCCGCCCGTGGCGATCGGGTAATGATAAACGGGAGCGTCGGTCGAGTAGGGGATGAGCATGGGACGTCATCCGGACAACGAAACGTCCGATGAAATTGGCTCGGTAATGCCGTGGAACGGAACACTAATCTTCACTAATCGACGCTAATGAAGAGGCTGGCTTCGTCGACAGAGCCGCCTATCTTCAATGAGCGGTGATTAGCGTTGATTAGTGCTCCCCTTCTTCCGCTTGCTGTCGCTGCGAGGCGGCGTTTCGGCGGTTTGCGGGTTTCGGAAGCGAAGGTCGTTTGTGGGGTGGTGTCCTTGAATCATGCTTCTGCCCGGCGCCAGACGCAGGCGGTTGCCAGGATTCGGTCGAGTCGCTCTCCTGGTAGCCGTTCAACCACGCGACCTTATCCCTGGTGTTTCGGCGTCAGCATCGACACGCCGTGCTCCATCGACCTCAACGTCCCACTGCATCTTATCGCTGTGGCAGTATGCCTCAAGCCGGCAACTTGCAACAGCGAATTGAAGATCGGCGATTCGCAACATGTACGTGCCCGTGGCATAACGGAACACTGGTCGGCGCTAATCGACGCTAATGAAAGAGGTCTGATTCGTCGGCAGAGCTGCCTTGCTTCTCATTAGTGATGATTAGCGGCGATTAGTGTTCCCCTTCTACTGCTCGCTGTCGTTGCGGCGCGGGGTTTCGGCGATTTGCAGGTCGCGGAAGCGGAGGTCGGTGGTGGGGTCGTGGCCTTGGATTATGATTGTGCCCGGCGCCAGGCGCTGGCCGTTGCGGGGGTTCTTGTGCGGCGGGCGGGTGTCGGTCCAGTCGCTCACCTGGTAGCCGTTCACCCAGGCGGCCATGTGCGGGCCGTCGGCCGCGAGGGTGAGGTAAAACCACTGTCGGTCGTCCGCCGCGACCCGGCGGGCGTCCTGGCGGCGGAAGATGCCGCCGGTGCCGCAGTCCACTGGCTGCATGCGGTCGCCGTCCTTGTAGCCGTTGTGGATCTGGCACTCGTAGCCGTTCATCGTCTCCCCCGGAATGCAGCGGAAGAAGACGCCTGAGTTGAGATTATCGCCATTGACGAAGCACTCCAGTTGCAGCACGAAGTCGCCGTATTTCCCTTCCGTCTCCAGTTGTCCACGGCCGTTCTCGACACGGAGCCAGCCTTCGTCGGTCACGGTGAAGCGGCTGGCCATGTCGGGATAGGTCTTCCAGCCGCTGAGGTCTTTGCCGTTGAAGAGACTCTTGCTCCCCAGCGGCTTGAGGCGGATGTTGCGAAAGGCGACTTTGCCCTCGTTCAATTGCAGGCCGATGTGCCCGCGTCCCAGCGGCTCGGGGTCTTCGTACTCCAGCACCGTTTCCCCGTCGAGGACGACAGTCGCCTTGCCGCCGTCGAGCGTTACGTCGTACGCTCGCCAACGGTCGTGATGCTCAACTTCCTCGGCCTTCTTCCGCTGGACGAAGCTCCCGGTGGGAAATGGATTGTCGGCCGGGGCGATGTTCAGCTCATAGCACGCCTTGGCGACCCCCTCCGGGCCGATCTGCAACGGCGTGTGCAGAAATACGCCGCTGTTGGTCTGCGGGTCGGCCTTGAACTCCAGCCGCAGTTGATAGTCGCCGAACTGGGCGTTGGTGGTGAGGAGTCCCTTTTCGCCCGAATCAACCACAATCGCTCCGTCTTCCACTCGCCAGTCGGCGTCGCTTTGCGGCGTCCAGCCGAAGAGGGAATGTCCGTCGAAAAGGGCGATCCACCCCTCGTCGAGCTCCTCCTCGCTGAGCGGCTGCGGCTTCGCCTCGGGCGGCAGCTTGTTCTCCGGCTTCACCTTCGCTTGAGCGAGCTGCGTTTCGCGATCCGGCGCGGCCGGAACCTGGGCAGACGGCGCGTTCCCCGAGTCCACGTCCTCCGCGGCGGGGCGGCATCCCAGCACAAGCACCGCAAGGAGAACGAGCAATTGTGTCGCCGGGGATCTGTGCGCGCAACGAGTGTTCATGTGACCTTGATGTTCCTCATTCCTTATCAGCGTCAATAAGTGTCGATCAGTGTTCCTCCTCCTCGATCAAGCCGAGGGCGTCAGGCTCCATCCCTTGCGGTATTCCCGTCGAATGAATCGCTCTGCCTCCGGTGCGTTCGTCGCCTGCAAGGCCGCGGCGTCCCATTCGAGCTTCTTGCCGGTGCGGTAGGCGACGTTCCCCAGGTGATTGGCCTCGGTGAGCCAACCGGCGTACTCGAAGTTACAGGTCGTCGGCTCGCCGGTCTTCGCGGCGTGAATCCATTCGGCGTGATGGCCGCGCGAGGGAGGAATGAACGGCTCGGGCCGCTCGAAGTCCGCGAACTCTTCCTCGGGCAGCAGCACGTGCTTGCCGTAGTCGGCCAGGAGCATCCCGTCATCGCCGATGAACAAGGCGCCGTTGCCCCACTGCGGGATCTTCTGCTCCTGCCAGATCGTCGGTTTGTTGGCGCCTTGATACCAGGTGAGCGAAAGCCCCGGCTGGTCGCCACGCGGGCCGTACTCATAAGTCACCTGCATCGACGCGGGGGCGATCTCCGGGTGCGGCGGCGGACCGGAGGCTTCGATTGTGAGCGGATGCTTCAACTCTAAGGCCCAGAACGGCAGGTCGATCCAGTGGCTCCCCAGGTCCGACATCGTGCCGCTGCCGAAATCCCACCAGCGGTACCACTTCGGTCCCGGGAAGTACACGTTGTGGAACGGCCGGTACGGCGCCGGGCCCAGCCACAGATCCCAGGTCAAATCTCTCGGCGGCTCCTGAGCTTCTTGCGGTCGGTCCTGCACCGAGACGATGTCGTTGTTCCGCTTCGCGTCCTCCGGGCTTTGCCAACCCCACGCGCGCGACACCCACACGTGCACCTCGCGCACGGGTCCGATGGCGCCGGTCTGGATCAGCTCCACCACCCGGCGGTAGTTGTCGCCGGCGTGGATCTGCGTTCCCATCTGCGTGGCCACGTTCGCCTTGGCCGCGGCTTCGCGGATGACCCGCGCCTCCCAGGTGTTGTGCGTGAGGGGCTTCTCGCAGTAGACGTGCTTGCCGAGCTGCAGCGCCGGCAGCGTGGCGAAGGCGTGGGTGTGCTCGCAGGCGCTGAAG
>JAHWKS010000150.1 GCA_019347795.1 Planctomycetota bacterium
CGAAGCTTGGCGCGACGGACGGCTCGCGGGCGGCGTGTTCGGCGTGGCGGTGGGAGGACTCTTCGCCGCCGAGTCGATGTTCCACCGCGAGACCGACGCCTCGAAAGTCGCCCTCGCGCACCTGGTCGAGCACCTCCGCGGTCGCGGCTACTTGCTGCTGGACATCCAGGTGCTCACCTCCCACACCGCCCGTCTCGGAGCCACCGAGATTCCCCGCGCCGAGTACCTGGAGCGGTTGGGCGAAGCGGTCAACCGACGTGTCTCGTTTTGAGCCTGCCGCGAACGACGGCGTTCCGAACCGCACGGATGACACGGCACGGCATTGCGAATCACGGCGCCTGCCATTCGACGGCTCAGGGGGATCCAAATGCTGAAAGCGTTTCATTCCACAGCCCAGCGTCGCGCAGCGCAACCTGGGACGGCAAGCACCCTCCAAACAATTCCCACCCTGAAAGGGTTGCGCAACATGAATCGCCGGTCCTGCCTTGTACAACCCTTTCAGGGTTCCTGGTCCTGGTCGGCGAGCGTCATGTCGAAGTAGCCGATCATCATCTCTTCCCACGTCTGATCGCCCCAGCGGACTTCGACGGTCGGATCGGGGTTCGCGAGGTTCTCCTCCGAATTGTCGAAGTGGGCCACGCAGTGCAGCTTCGTCCCCGCCGGCATCGGCTTCGGCTCGGCGAAGATGTACGAGTTCTGCCAGTTGAAATCGTACCGCGGGACGTCCAAGAGCACTTCGCGGTCGCCGTCGGGGTAAATCGCTGTGTAGCGGAACGACTTGCCGCGGAGGTGCATGTGCGGGAACATCGCCAGCATCAGCGAGTCGCGGGAAAACGTGTGCGTCGCCTCCAGCCGATAGTTCGGGTCGCCGGGCGGGATGCGGATGCGGCGATTGACCGCGTTTTGCGTCACCACTTCTTGCTTGACCGTGGCCGGGTCGGCGAAGATCAGCCCCACGCTGCTGATGTCCTCCTGCGGCGTTCCGTTGGGTGTGTAGTGAAGCTGGAACACCAGCCGCGATCCGGCGGGGACGAACTTCGCCCTTCCCTCGGGCAGGATCATCGGCCGGGCGCCGGGCGCCGTGGCGGCCAGCCACTTGGAGTCCAGGTCGCCATGGGCCTCCTGCTTCTTCGACCCCGGCTTCATCGCCGCCACGATGATGTGATGCACCACGGCGCGGTTCCCCGGCCGGCACTCGGCCGCCTGGATCCACTTGTCCTCGGTGAAGCCGGGATCGACGATGAAGTACTGATACTTCACCTCTCCCTCGGGCGGAACCTGGAACGGCTTCTCCGCCATGAGGACGATCAGGTCCGGCTCGCCGATCCGCCAGCCCTGGACGAACACGCGCGGCGGCGGGGCCTCGCTCGGATCGCCTTCCGGGGCGCCGGCGTCCACCCAGCGGTAGATCAGCTCTTTCTCTTCGTCGGTGAGGCGGGCGTCGTTCACGAAGTCGCCATGCTCGGGGCTGGCGTGCCAAGGGGGCATCCGCTGCTCGTGAACCACCTCGGCGATCATCTCGGCCCAGCCGGCTGCTTCGTCGTATTCGGTGAGCGAGAAGGGGCCGATCTCGCCGGGGCGGTGACACTCGACACATCGCTTCTGCAGGATGCGGCTGATCTGCCGGGAGTACGTCACTTGGCTGTGTTCCTGCGTCGGCAGCACGCGACCGATGAGGCAGCCCACCGGCTCCGTGTACGGCGTGGCGATTTCCTTCCCGGCCACGAGCGATTCGATCGCCTCCGAAAGATACTCGCGCTCGACCTTCGGCTTCTGCAGGCCGTAGGTGTATTGGTCGTCGATCCGGCCGTGATAGCGGACCCGCCGCTCGCGATCCAGCACGAACACCTCGGGCGTGCGGGCGGCGCCGAACTGATCCGCTACGGCGTTCCCGGGATCTTTGAGCATGGGAAAGTTGATGTCGTTCACGCGGGCGAAATGCTCCAGCTCCGCCAGCGAATCCTGCTGGTTCGAGTTAACGGCCACAAGCTGCACGCCCCGATCCTGAAGTTCCTTCTGGATCTCGACCAGCCGCGGAGCGTAGAGGCGGACAATGGGGCACTCGGTCCCCAGGAACAGCACCGCGACAACCGGCGAGTCGTCGAAGTCGGCCAGCCGCCACTGGCGGCCGCGGAAATCGGGCAGCGTGAATCCCTCAATCCGCCGCCCCACCGCGCTGCCGGAGGCGTCTTCCTTGTCTGCGCCGCGGGCGGCCGTCGCGCCGACAATCGCCGCCGCAAGAACCAGAACGGCCGCCAAAGTCCGTGGAAACTTCATGAGGGTCCGAAAGAAAAGGAAAGGAGCATGTCTCAATCGCCGGCGTCCTTGCCCGGCCACACCAGTTAAACCCAGCGACCCCGCGGCGGGTTTCACGGAAAACCGGGAGATTTTGTCTCGTCTACAGCCGCCTGCAGGGGTCGGGAGTCTTTTTCGGCCCCTGCGGCAACTACATCGTAACCACGTTGGCCGAAAAAGATTCCCGACCCGTCTGCGCTCAAAGTAAGGCTGGAAGCCGGATATTTCCACCCCAACTGAGGAGCAGAGGGGGGCGCAAGCCGATGAGGAAGGGACCGCGGAAAAGCGGCGTCGGCTGTCACCCCTATTATACAGATGGGATGTTCAATATGTCAAGTCCGCCCTTATTTTGATATAACTTCATAACGACTTACTTCACATGATTCATTACAGAACGTGGCGATTCGCCAACGAATTTGCTCGGTTCCGCCGCCTCCGGAAAAATTTTGGAAAAATTTCGACCGCGCGGCTCGCCGATGAGCCGGCGCCCTCAACTTGTCTCGCCGCGCCGATCATTCCAGAATGAAGCCGCGGCTTCTTTGCATCCACTGCATGAGGGCGTCCGTGGCGGAGTTGGTGGTTGACAACGTCGTGAAGGAATATCCCACGCCGGCCGAGCCGCTGCGGGTGCTCGGGGGCGTCTCGTTTGAGCTGCAGTCCGGGGAGAATCTGGCGATCCTCGGCCCCAGCGGATCGGGCAAGAGCACGCTGCTGCACGTGATCGGGGGGCTGGAGCCGCCCACCTCGGGCACGGTGATGCTCGACAAGCAGGATCCGTTCACCCTCGGCGAGCGGGAGCTGGCCCACTTTCGTAACCGAAACATCGGCTTCATTTTTCAGGAGCATCACCTGCTGCCGCAGTTGAACGTGCTGGAGAACGTGCTGCTGCCGACAATCGCCGAGGGAAAGCCCGACGCCGCGGTCCGCGACCGGGCCCGCGATCTCCTGGAGCGGGTCGGGCTTTCCGGCCGCCTCACGCATCGGCCGGCGGAGCTTTCCGGCGGAGAGCGGGAGCGGGTGGCGGTGGCCCGCTCGCTCATCCGCAACCCGGTGCTGCTGCTGGCCGACGAGCCGACGGGCAATCTCGATCGCAAGAACGCAGTTTCCGTCGGAGAGCTGCTCTTGGAGTTGCAAAAGCAAGAGAACACGATGCTGATCGTCGTCACGCACAGCCTGGAGTTGGCCGATATGCTCGCGCGACGGGTAGAATTGGAAGATGGCGTGATTGTGGTGTAATGACGCGGTACGGCGCGCGGGGCAAGCCCCGCCGCTAAACGGCCCTGACTCCTGGTATTGGAATTCCGTGTCCTTTTGGCGAATCATTGTTCGCAGTCTTGGCTTTCATTGGCGAATCAACTTCGCGGTTGCGCTCGGCGTGGCGGCGGCGACGGCGGTCTTGACCGGCGCCCTCTTGGTGGGCGATTCGGTCCGCGGCAGTTTGCGCGAACTGACGCTCGATGGGCTGGGCCGCATCGATGAGGCGCTCATCACCGATCGTTTCTTCCGCCGCGAATTGGCCGCGGAATTAGAAGCCAACGATGCGTTCCAGCAATACTTCGACTCCGCGACGCCCGCCATCGTGTTTCCGCGAGCCACGGTGGAGCGATCGGCGGAAGACTGGCTTCGGCTGGCCGGCGGAATCACCGCATTAGGCGTGACGTCGGAGTTTTGGGAGCTCGGCTCCGAAGGCGGTCCGAGGCCGCAGCGTCTGCCGGCCGAGGGGGAGGTGATTCTCAATCGGCCGCTCGCCGACGAACTCGGCGCCGAGGTGGGCGATGCCGTTACTGTGCGGCTGGTGAAAGCGGAGCAGGCCCCGGCGGATAGTCCGCTGGGGCGCAGATCCGATCGCACCCGCAGTCTGCCGAACCTGGAGGTGATCGAGATTCTCCCAGCCGAGGGACTCGGCCGTTTCAGCCTGCGTCCCAGCCAGCATATGCCTCGCAATGCTTATTTGTCGATGGACGTGTTGCAGGATGCGCTCGATCAGGAGGAGCGGGTGAACGCGATCCTCGCGGCCGGTCGTTCGCCGGATGAGCCGCCGAGCGAAGTAGCGAGCCGGGCGCTGGACGAGGCGCTTGAGCCAACGCTGGCGGATTATGGCTTTTCGCTCGATCACGTGGTCCGTACGTTTCAGCCGAGCGAGGAGGCGCCGGAAGAGACGATCTTCGATTACTACAATTTCACCACTGATCGCATGGTCTTCGGCGATGCGGCGGCGGCCGTCGCCCGCGAAGCCTTCGCGCCGTACGGCGCGCAGCCGGTGCTGACGTATTTGGCGAACCTCATCGAAAAGGCGCCGGAGGACGATTCGCAAGTCTCCGAGGAAGCGACGCGGATTCCCTACTCGATGATCTCGGCCCTCGACCCGACCCAAGAACTCGGTCCGCTGATGAACGAAGCCGGGGAGCCGCTTACGTTGGCCGATGACGAGGTCGTGCTGGTCGATTGGGCCGCGGAGCAGCTCGACGCGGAGGTCGGCGACAGGATCCGCGTCTCCTATTTCGCCCCGGAGACCACGCACGGGCAGACGACGGAACTGACGGCCGATTTCCGCCTCGCGGCGATTGCCCCGCTCACCGCGCCGTCGGAGCCTTACACCCGCCGCCGGCCGGCGCAGTACGACGAGCGTCCGCGATTGACTAACGATCCCGACCTGACGCCCGTGGTGGAAGGCTTGACCGATCAAGCGACGATCGACAATTGGGACGCCCCCTTCCCCATGCCGTACCGCGTGCGGCCGGTGGATGACGATTACTGGCAGGACCATCGCACCACGCCCAAGGCCTACATCTCGCTGAGCAAGGGGCAGGAGCTGTGGGGAAGCCGCTTCGGCGATCTCACATCCTTTCGCATCCCGGCGTCCAAGGTTCCGGATGGCGATTCGGCGGAGGAGGTGCTCGAAGCGGCGTTCTTAAACCAGCTCGAAGAAAGCGGCGAGGATCTCGGCTTCACGTTCAGGCCGATCAAACGCATCGGCCTGGAGGCGGCCAAGGGCACAACGCAGTTCAACTTTCTGTTCATCGGCTTCAGCTTTTTCATCATCGCCGCGGCGGTGATGCTCACGGCCTTGCTCTTCCGACTCGGCCTGGAGCGGCGGGCCCGCGAGGTCGGCCTGCTGCTGGCCGTGGGAACGCCGCGCGGCAAGGCGACCTGGCTCTACGTGACCGAAGGCGTCGCGGTCGCGGCGATCGGCGGCGTGCTGGGCGTGGCGGCCGGAGTCGGCTACGCGTGGCTGATGCTCGTCGGCCTTCGCACCTTGTGGCTCGAAGCGATCGTCACGCCGTTCGTCAATTTGCACGTCAGCGGGATGAGCCTGTTGATCGGCTACATCAGCGGCGTTCTCGTCTCGGCGTTGACCATCGCCTGGACCGCCCGACGGATGCAGCGGGTTTCCGTTCGCCGCTTGATGAGCGGTCAAGCGACCGAGGCGCCGACCGCGGCGCAGAACCGCCGTCGCTTGGCCGAGTGGATCTCCGCCGGACTGCTGGCGATCGCAATTGCCCTGGCGATCCTCGCGACGCAGCTTCGCGGCGAAGCGCAGGCGGGCGCCTTCTTCGGCGGCGGCGCCGCAGTCCTGGCGGCGGCGCTCACCTTCCTCTGGGCAGGGCTTCGCCGCGGAGGTCGGGCCGCGGCGGCAAGCTACTCGCTCTCGGGCCTGGCCGCTCGCAACGCCGGCCGCAATCCGCTGCGGAGCACGCTCACGATCGGACTGACCGCTACCGCGTGTTTCCTGATCGTGGCGATCAGCGCCTTCCGCATGGCGCCGACGGCCGAGGGAGTCGGCGGCTTCGACCTGATGGCCGAGAGCGATCGCCCGTTGTTCACGGATCTCGACGATCCCCAGCAGCGGCCCGACGTGCTGGGCCGCGATGCTCCGCTGTTGGACGGCGGGGCCGTGCTGTCGCTACGTCTCAAGCCGGGCGAAGACGCCAGTTGCCGCAATATCTACCAGACCACGCGTCCACAGGTGGTCGGCGTCACGCCGCAACTTTACGAGCGGTTCTCCCAGCCCGGCGTGCAGCACTTCGCCTGGTCGGCCTCCGCGGCCGAGACGGAGGCGGAGCAGGCGAACCCCTGGCTCGTGCTCCGCCGCCCGCTTGAGCCGGGCGACGACGCCGTGCCGATGGCGCTCGACAAAAACACCGCCATGTACAGCCTGCACCTGATGAAAGGCGTGGGGGAAGAATTCACCGTCACGTACGACGACGGCCGCACGGTGAAGTTCCGCGTCGCGGGATTGCTCTCCAACACGATCTTGCAAGGAAGCCTCTTCATCGACGAAGAGCAGTTCACGCGGCTCTATCCTGAAGTCAGCGGCTATAACTATTTCCTCATTGACGCCCCCGAGGGAAGCACGGCGGAATTGGAGCGCGTGCTGGAAAGCCGGCTCAGCGATCAAGGCTTCGACGTGCGGCTGACGACTGAAGTGCTGACCAATCTCTTGGCGGTGCAGAACACCTACTTGAGCACCTTCCAAAGCCTCGGCGCGTTGGGCCTGCTCCTGGGCGTGTTCGGCCTGGCCACGGTGCAGCTTCGCAGCGTGCTGGAGCGGCGGGGGGAGTTGGCCCTGATGCGGGCGACCGGCTTCCGCCGCAATCGCCTCGCGGAGATGGTGATGCTGGAAAACGCCGTGCTGCTTTTGGGCGGCCTCGCCGTCGGGGTGTTCGCCGCCATCAACGCGGTCGCCCCGCACATCGCGGTCGGCGGCGCCAGCGTCCCCGTCGCGCAACTGGCCTGGATGCTGGCGATCATCCTGGTCGTCGGTCTTCTTTCCGGCCTGGCAGCCGTGCTCGCCGTCCTCCGCGCCCCGCTCTTGACCGCGCTGCGCGAGGAGTAGTCACGGTAGGTTCAAGGACGACTTCAACCAGCCAGCGCCGCTTCGTAGGAGAAAACGACCCATTGCGGAATGCGAGATTCCGTGCGATGTGAAGGACTTTGACGGCGGAATTCGCGCCTAATACCAGAAGCCCGCGTGACTTCCGGTGCATGCCCCACCGCCTCCACGGCGCATAGACTTGCCATTCTTCGGGCAGCCCCCCAATAACTGTTGAGGTAGGAGTTTCGAGCAATGGTAGAATAACTTCCCGCCGCTGCCTAAGCCCGCGCTCCCGCCGTCCTATCCGGGTTCGTCCTCCGTCGATTCCAGCTTCGCCTCCGCCTCAGCGATCTTACGGCGGTAGTAATCGACTTCGCACTCGATCTCGCGGATTTCTTCGAGCTTGGTCTCCAGGTGGCCGCGGAGCCGGCTGACGCGGGCCTCCGGCGAGCGGCTGAACCATCGCTGGATCAGGTCCAGCACCACCAGCCCCTGCCAGCCCTTGCCCGCCAGGCCGTAGAGGCGATAGTACTTGGCCATCCGGAGGATCGTCTTGAGCCGCATCACACGAGTGGCCCGCAGCACGCGAAGGAACGGCATGAACTCCAGGGCCGGCAGGAGCACGACCGCCAGATCGACCCAATGCTCCATCGCGTAGCCGATCTTCTTTTCGGCGGCGGAGCAGCGAATGACGAATTCCACCGTAAAGGCGATCCAGATCACGCTCAGGCTGATCCCCAGCACCGCCCGCAGCATCGCATACTGCTCGACGGCGTCGGCCCAGAAATACTCCACGGCGAGGATCGGCAGGATCAACAGGGCCATGCACACCATCGGCGTGCTGAAGAACCGCTCCAGCTCCTTACTCAGATCAAAATCGGTCTCCCGCCACCCCATCCCGGGCAGCCACATTCGGCCGGGCCGGGTGCGGCTATGGGCCGCCATCCGCAGCGGCGGGAAGAGTCCGACCGCCAGCAACACGGTCAGCGTCTTCCAATTGCGGCGCCCTCGCGGAGCGAAGAAGAATCGCGTCACGCCCTCCGCAAGAAAGAACGGCCACAACGCCAACATCGCCCCCAGCACAATCCGCCCGGGGAGCGCTTCGGTGAATCGTTCCTCGGACTCCCGGTTGAGATGAATCGCCGCCGCCAGCAGCATCAGAAACAGCACCGCGAGCGCAAACATCGGCTTCGCCAGCCGATCCTCGATCCGCGTCGCCCGATCTGTCCCATTTTCCGTCGTCACAACGACGGGTGAGTTTACCAGATGCGCCCGAGGAATGGACTTACCGAAACGGGTGCCCTGCAAAGGGATCCTCGCCGGCGGCGGGAGCGAAAGGATCTTCAGACTCGCTCGGGATGGGAATCGTGGCTGTTCCCCCAATCTCCTTCCAGAACTCCGGCGCCTCCCTCCTCTCGATCAGCCTCAGCAGCTCCTCGAAGCGAGCGTCCTCTCCGCTCTTGTAGCCCCAACCATATCCCGCAAAGAATACCGCGACGAGGAGCATGAACAAGCAGAGACCTTGAAGGCTGAAGCGAAGCCGCCGAGCCCTGGGCTTCGCGGATGACAGATTTTCGGGTCTGATGATGATCACTGATGACATCCCACACGCGGCGAGCGCGGCGCAGCGACACTTACGCTCGCGGAAAGCGGTCGAGCAACTTCTTGAGTGACATTTGGAACCCCGGCAGCACGTCCGCCCCGTCGAGGACGCCATCTTCATCGAAGGATTCCGTTCGGCCATCGAGCGTGTAGACCGCTGCCGTGCGAGCTTCCGGGTCAATCACCCATGTCAGTGCGACGCCGGCGCGGCGGTACTCGTCCAGCTTAAGGGCGATCTCGGCGGCGGTATTTCCTTCTGAAAGAATCTCCACGGCCAAATCTGGCGCAACGCGAAACACGCGATCCGCGGGGAGGCG
>JAHWKS010000966.1 GCA_019347795.1 Planctomycetota bacterium
CTTCCCGCCTTGGCCCGGCCGATGGATGGGCTATAATGGCCCGTTTTTCCAACACCTTTTGCTGTGAAAGAGCTGCCGCGATGAATTTCTACCGTGTGATGTGGCGCGACGAGGAGCGGAATCGGGCCGTGGAGATCTTTGTGGACTATCGCGCCAGCCGCGCCGGCGTGGAGATCGTCAAGCTCCGCCCCACGCGGGTCATGCTCTTGAGCGACTCGGGCGAGGCGGTCCGCCGCGTGATTCACGTCCGCACGCAGGCCGGCCAGCGCTTTCTGGCCCGTCAGTTTGAGCAGCGTCAAGAGAAGGTGGCGATGCTGACCGACCAGATCCGCGCCCGGCGGCAGTATCAGGGGCAATCGGACGAGCTTCCTTTGGCGCTTTAGTCACCCGGCGGCGATCTGCGTCATCGCGGCTCGCGAGACGAAGACGTAGACCATCAAGGCGATCAGCAGGGCGCCGCGAAGCGAGTAGCAAATGGTCCGCAGCCAGTTCGTGCTTACGAGACGGCGATGCGTGTCCGCTTGAAATCCCTGCTCCAAAATCTTGTGCAGGGGAACTTGCACGAACCACGTCGATCGCCAGATAACCAGCAGCAGAATGAGATTCAGGCCGAGCGCCGTCCGCACCGCCGCCGGGGCCGCGAACGCCGGCAAGGCGAGGGCCGTAAGCAACTCCAGTAGCAGCATCGTCCAGGCCACCGCCGTCACGCGCCGCACATGCTCCCGCTGATATCGCACAAAGTCGGGACCGCCAATACACGCCAAGTTGGGATAATAGGCGATTTGGACAAACCACATAATCCCGAGCATAGCGCACGACGCGCCAAAATGAACGACGAAAAGCATGTCTGCGATCATCTCAACGTCACTCCACAATGATTTCGCTGCCAGGAAACAGGGACAGAAAAAGCGCGGCCTCCGCTACAACTTTTAGACGGTTGCGATGCGGCACGCAAGGGGTAGCTTGAGGTGTCGGCCGCCCCTTCCCGCTTCGTCTTTTCCCAGCGGAAAGTTGATCCGGATGTTACCAAGATTCCGGTCAATGGCCCGACGACGAGGCGTCAGGCGCCCACCGCCGCTTCCGCAGCCACGTCGGGAGGCATGAACTCGAAGCGGCGGCTTTGGCGGAAGAACTCCAGCGGGTTCTCGTAGACGACCCGCCGGATAAGGCTCTCGGGATGGCCGCGGCGACGCATCTCGAGGATGAAGTCGGGCACCGCGGTCGGTTTGGACGGGCCCCAGTCACCGGCCGAGTTGACCATCAGCCTCTCCGGCCCGTAGATCTCGATGATGTCCGCGGCTCGCTGCGGCGTGCACTTGGTGACGGGATAGAGCGTCATGCCGGCCCAGAAGCCCCCGTCGAGGACGTGGCCGGCGGTATGCTCCTCGACGTGGTCCACCAGCACCCGCGAGCGGTCAATGCGGGAGTCGCCGCACAGCATATCCAAGATCATCCGCGTCCCCTGATACTTGTCCTCGAGGTGGGGCGTGTGGATGAGGATCTGCTCATCGTGCCTGGCCGCCAGCTCCATGTGCTCCAGGAAGACAGTCGCCTCGTTCTTGGTATTCTTGTTCAGGCCGATCTCGCCGATGCCCAGCACGTTCGGCCGGTCGAGGAACTCGGGGATCATGGCGATCACCTCGCGCGAGAGCGAGACGTTCTCGGCCTCCTTGGCGTTGATGCACAGCCACGTGTAATGCTGCACCCCGTACTGGGCGGCCCGCCGCGGCTCGACCTCCGTGAGTTGTCGGAAATAGTCGCGAAACCCGTCCACGCTCCCGCGATCAAACCCCGCCCAGAACGCCGGCTCCGAGAGCGCCGCGCACCCCATCTTGGCGAGCGTCTCATAATCATCCGTGGTCCGCGAAACCATGTGGATATGAGGGTCGATGTAGTACATGATCGAGCCTGGCTTATGTCGTACTTCCGTCTCCGCAGAAGACTTCGCGGATGTCGTTCAGGGCGAAGTGATTGGCGCCGACGTGGAGCCGCACCGTGCGCTTGCGAACGTCGCCGCTCGACTCGATGGAGAGGCGGTTCACAATGCCGCGGATGCTGCGGCCGTCTTCGGTTTCCGCGGCCACTTGCTTGCCGACCATGATGGCCGCGGCGGCGAGTTGCTGCTCAATGGGAATCGGCGGGGCGGCCGCGCCGTTGCGGTCGGCGGCGCCCCCGGCGA
>JAHWKS010000151.1 GCA_019347795.1 Planctomycetota bacterium
CTTGCGATGCCGAGGTCCGCCGCGTCCGGCCCCGCGGCGCGCGCACGCTGCTGGCGCGGTGGCGAGCGCGCCGAGCCCGGGCAGAGCCGCGACCCTCGCCGAGCAGTGGGGAGGTCCATTCCGCCGGGGCGCATCCGGGACTTGCGCTCCGGGCGCGGGCCGCGCTCGCTGCGACCTGGGAGTTCCCCGACGACAAGGCGGATTGGCGCCGTCCGGCGCTTCAGGCGGCGCTGGAGTTGGCGCGGGAGCATCGTCCGCAGGCAATTTACTCGACGGGGCCGCCGCACAGCGTGCATGGGGCCGCACTGGCGATGCAGCGAAGAACGGGGCTCCCCCTGGTGATTGACTTTCGCGATCCCTGGGCGCGGAACCCGTGGCGGCAGAACGGCGCCGGCAGCCGCCGTCAACGCCTGCTGCAAAGGCTCGAGGCCGACTGCATCCGCCAGGCTGACGCCGTAATCCTGAACACCGACGCCCTGCGGCAGGAGTTTCTCGAGCACTACGGCGAAGCGTTCGCCGAAAAACTCGTCGTCATCCCCAACGGATATGACCCGCAGCTCCTCAGCAACGTGGAGCGTCTGCTGGCGATGGAAGAGCTGGGGCGGTCGCCGGGGGTGTTTCGGCTCTGCCATTCAGGAAAACTCTACGGCGGACGCGATGCGCGACCGCTGGTCGAGGCGTTGTCGCTGCTGCGCCGCCGCGGGCGCCGGGTGGAGTTTCACCAGGTCGGCCATTGCGAAAACGCCGACGCCGTGCTCGAACACGCCCGTCGCGTCGCAGTTGAGGATCAGGTCCACTTGGAGGGTCAGGTCGATCACCAAACTACCCTCGAGCACATGGCCGCGGCCGACGCCTTTGTCGTGCTCCAGGCGGGAACGGCGGTGCAGATTCCCGGCAAGCTGTTCGAGATGCTGATGTTCCGCAAGCCGATTATCGCCTTGACCGGGCCGGGCGCCACGGCCGACGTCGTGCAGCGATACGGGCTCGGCGCCGTAGCCGGCCCGGATGATCCGCAGGCAATCGCCGCGGCGCTGCAGTCGATTTGCGGCGCGAGCGCCGACCAGCAATGCAATTCTCCCGGCGACGCCCGTCGCGTCGCGCTGGAAGCGTTCAACGGACGGACGCTGACCGGTCGTTTGGCGGAGATTTTGGACCACGTGAGCGTTACACCGCGCAACGAGTTGATGAAGTGATCACGAAGGCCTCCATCCCGACCGAGGCGCCGGCCGTGACGATCCGCGGCGGCGTCGAATCGCCGCCGGCTCGGATGCGCTTGGCTGCCGCAATCGTTTGCGGCGGCTGGGGCATGCTGCTGTCGCCGCCGGTGCTGGCGAAGCTGGCCGCCCCGGACGGCGAACTGGAGAGCGCGAGGACGCTGATCGCCTTGTGGTCGCTTGCGGCCGCTCTAGGGCTTCTCGCCGCGTGCTCGCTGACGGCGGTCCTCGCGCCGAAGAGTCGGGGCCAACGGGTCGTGTCGCTCGGCGCCGTTGCGGGTTTTGCCTTCGCAACCGGCGGAGGGCTGATGCTGTTGGCGACGGCGGCAGGATTCCTTGCGGCGACGACTCTCTGGCCGCCGCTTTGGGAGATCGTGCTCAATGTCCGAGGGCGCGAACTGGCCGCGCGCGTCGCCGTGCCCGCGACGGGCGCGTTGCTCCTGACGGCGGCGCTGGTTGCGGCGAGAGGGAAAGGAGATGTTCGCCTCGAGCCAGGCCGCCGCCGAACCGCTCGTCGCCGTCATCGCTCGGCGGCCGCCCTTCTCGCCCTCGGATGCCTGATCGGGTTCGCGGCGGGGGGCGCGGCGCGGAGCGTCAACCACACGGACCCGCTTTCTCGCGTGGCGCCCGGAACGGCGCTGGCGGCGCGGCTTGCCGACGTGGAAACGAAACAGGGGCGCGACGCCGCGCGCCGGGCGCTGATCGGGCATTTCCGCCGCCGCCGGTCGGTCGCTCTCCCGCCGCCCGAGTTCTGTTGGTCCACGGGCGCCTGCGGCGAGACCCGCCGCGCAAGGAACTTGCTGCGCGGCCTGGCGGCTCGCGAGGTCGAGATCCCGTGGGATGTGCCGTCCGCCCGGGCCACCTCGTTCGACTTGCAGCGACAAACGTTCCTCGCGGCCGCGGTGCAGGACGCGTGCGGCTCGCTCGAACGTGGCCGGCTCGAGGACGCCGCCGCGTGGATCGCCACGTGGCGTCGCGCGAACCCGGTTTGGCCCAACTTTCACCCCTACGCTTGGCGGGACGACCCGACCGCCAACCGCATCCAGTCGCAGATGCTCGTCATGGAGCAGCGCCGCCGCCGGGGACTGACCTCCGAGGCGGAGGAGGCGGCCTTCCTGGAATCGGTCTTGCAGCACGCCGATCGCCTGATGGACGAAGAGGAGCACAATTACCAGACCAATCACGGCCTGATGCAGAACTGCGGGCTGCTGGCCATTGCCGCCTCCTATCCCGAATTCGACGTCGGCGGCCGCTGGCGCGAGACCGCGGTCCGGCGGATGCAGCGGCACCTGGCCGAAACCGTGGCGGCCGACGGCGGGTTCCTGGAAATCGCGCCGGGTTATCACTGGTCGGCGACGAAGAAGTGTCTGTGGTTCCTCGCCTGCTCGCGCCGCGCCGGAATCAAGCTGCCGCCGGTTTTCGAGCGCACCGTGCGCGGCATGGTTGACGCCTGTCACGGCCTCCTGCAGCCCGACGGCTCCCTGCCGATCATTGCCGACACGGACCACCGCCGGCGCCACGGCGAGGCTTGGCCCTGGGAGACGCTGCCTGCGTGGCCGGAATTGGCAGAGCTGCGAGCCGCCCTCGAAAGCTCCAACTCGCCGCCCGGAGAGCTCGGCGTTCGCCATTGGCCGGAGAGCGGCTATCTGGTGCTGCGCGCCGCGGCGCCCAGATGGGACGCGGACTCGGCCCTGATGCTCACGCTCCGGGCCGGACCCAAATCGCGAGCGCACCTGCATTACGACGCGCTCTCGCTGACGCTGTTCGCCGGGGGCAAACCGCTGCTCTCGGGACCGGGCTACCTTCCCTACGACACGCCCCGTCGCGAGCAGGCGATTGGCACAACTGAGCAGAACTCCGTTTCCGTGGACGGCCGCTCCCATCGGGCCGGCGACAGCGTTTGGCGGTTTGTGAAGGCGATTGGCGCGCCTGACGACTCTCCGGACTTCGTCGCCGCCTGCGCCGAGTCGCGGTTGTACGACGGCGTGCGCCACCGGCGCACCGTCGTATACGGCCCCGCGACAGGCGGAATTGTTGTCGTGGACGAGCTTTCCTCAGCGGCGGAGCACGTCTATCGGCAGCACTTTCGCACGGATGCGAGGCTACGCGCGAGCGCCGCCGCGGGAGAAGCATTCGTGTATGATCCGTCCGGCAAGGCGGCGCCGCTCCTGCTGCTTAAGTCGTGGACGTGGGAAGGAGATCGTCTGGCGCCGGCGCCTGGCGTCGTGCGCGGACCGGTGGTCGATTTTGTCGCCGGGCCGCGCCGAGACAACCTCTTTGTGACGCGACTCGCGGCGTCCTCCGAGGCGCCGCAGGACGCGGTCCAGCTCGCCGGCCGGTCGCTCGTCTGGACGGGAGATCGGGGCCGCGCCGTGCTGGCCTTGCCGATTGCGACTGCCGATGACTGCCGCTGGCGCCCGGCCGGCGGCGCCGATTCCCCAACCTCGTTCCCCTGACAAGCATGCTGCGTCCACTCCGTGAAAAGAGGCTGTTCCGCGTCGGCGTTGTCGGCGCCGGCTATATCAGCGAGTTCCACATGCGCGCGCTGCGGCGTTTGCCCGGCGTGCAGGTTGTCGGAATCGCCGATCGGGATCCGTCGCGGGCGGGCGCCGTGGCCGAGCGGTTTCAGTCGTCGGCGTTTCCGTCGCTGGCGGCGCTGGCGGAGTCCGGGGCCGAGGTCATTCACGTCCTTACGCCCCCCGACAGCCACGCGCCGCTTGCCTTGGAGGCGCTGGAGCGGGGCTGTCACGTCCTGGTGGAGAAGCCGCTTGCCACGTCGCCTGAAGATTGCGATCGGCTGGCCGCCACCGCTCAGGCGACGGGCCTGACGGTCGGGGTAGTTCATTCGTATCTGCGCGATCCTTTCATGGTGCGCGCGCTGGAAGCGGTTCGGCGGGGCGACATTGGTGAGGTGGTCACGGTGGACTATCTCCGCAGCTCCGCCTATCCCCCGTATCGAGGAGGGCCGTTGCCTCCCCCCTATCGCGAAGGCGGCTACCCATTCCGCGACATGGGCGTGCACGCGCTCTACCTGATGGAGGCCTTTCTCGGCGAGATCGAAGACGTGGACGCCCAATTCCGCACGCAAGGCGGCGACCCCAATCTCCTGTTCGACGAATGGCAGGCGCTGGTGCGATGCCGCCGCGGAACGGGGCATGTGCAGCTTTCCTGGAGCGTCAAACCGCCGCAGCACGTGCTCATCGCTCAAGGGACGCGCGGCGTGCTGCGGGCCGACCTGTTCAGCATGTTCGTCTCCGTGCGCAGGAAGCGGCGGCTCCCCTCGGCCGTAGAGCGGGTGACCGGCGCTTTGGCCGAAGGGGGACAAATCTGCAGGCAGGTCCCTTGGAACGTCGCCCGCCATCTGAGCGGCGGCATCCGAAGATATCACGGTCTACAAGCGTTGGTGGAGGAGTTCTACGAGAGCCTCGCGGCGGAGCGGCCTGCTCCGTTCACGCCGGCCGCAGCGCGGCCGATTGTTGACTGGGTCGAGCGCGTGGCGCGGCGGGCCGACGAAGCCAAAGAGCAGCTTCGAGCGCGGCTGGCGCCTTCGCAGCCGAGCGCTTCGATCCTCATTACCGGCGCGACCGGCTTCATCGGCCGTCGTCTTTTGGCGCGATTGCTGGAGAGAGGCGAGCGGGTGCGAATTCTCGTCCGCCGCCCCCCGCCGGACGAACTAGCCGGGCATCCGCTCGTCGAGATCGCTTGGGGCGACTTGGGCGATCCCGACGCCGTGGAGCACGCGATGAAAGGCGCGCGCCAGGTGTATCATTTGGGCGCCGCCGTCCACGGCGACGACGCCGACTTTGAGCGCGGCGCCGTCGCCGGGACGCAGAACGTCGTGCAGAGCGGCATCAAGCACGCGATCGACCAACTGGTTTACGTCAGCTCACTGAGCGTGCTGCACCTGGCGGCGGTGCGGCGCGGATGCGCAGTCCGCGAGGACTGGCCGCTCGAGCCGCACCCGCAGCGGCGCGGCGGCTACACGCAGTCGAAGCTTGCGGCGGAAAGGATCGTCGCCGCCGCGGTCCACGATCAGGGCCTGCCCGCTGTCATCTTGCGTCCGGGCCAGGTGTTCGGTCCCGGCGGCGATCCGGTCACCGGCGCGGTCGCGCAGCGTCTGGGAAACCGGCTGATCCTGCTCGGGAGCGGCCGCACGCCCCTTCCCCTGGTTCACGTGGAGGACGTGGTTGACGCAATTCTGGCCGCCGGCCAAAGCGACATCCGCGACGGCTCGGTGTTCCATCTCGTTGATCCGGTCCGCATGACGCAACAGGAGGTGCTGGATGGCTACCGCCGCTCGGCGCCGAATTTCCGATACAGCCGGCTGCCGCTTCCGCTGGTTTACTCGCTCGCTCTTGCGGTCCAGGGCCTGGTCGCCTTGACGGGAAAGCCGGCGCCGCTTTCGACCTATCGGGTGCGTTCGTCGCGGGCGCCCCTGACGGTCGATTGCAGCGCGGCGCGGCAGCGGCTGGGCTGGGCGCCGCGCGTGGGCGTGGAAGCAGGGCTGGAAGCTCTTTGGTCGACTCCCCCCGCTCACCCGGCGCCGACATGAGAGTCATTTACATCTCCAGCGGGAACTTGCCGTCGCGCCTGGCGAATTCGATCCAGGTTGCGAAGATGTCGCAGGCGCTTGCCCGGCATGCGCCGGCGTTCGAACTGGTGACGCTGGGGGACGCGGCCTCGCTCGCGGCGGGGCGTGAGTTCGATTTCCGCGAATGGTACGGTTTGAATCACCACTTCCGCATCACCCGGTTGCCGCTCCTGATCCGCGCTTCCTATCCGTTTCCACGGGAACATCGGCTCCGGCAGTTCCCGCTACTGGCCACCCTGTACGCCAAAGCCCGCAAGTACGAGGTGGTCTATACCCGTTCCACCGAGGCGGCCCGCTGGGCGGCTCGTCTGGGATGCACCGTGCTATTGGAGTCCCACGAGGCTCTGGATGCCGGGTACCTCCGTCGACTGGCGCGGCGACGGGTATTGCTGGTCACCATTTCCGAGCGGCTCCGCGAGGCGTACGCGGCCGCCGGGTTCCCCCGCCAGCGAGTGCTGGTCGAGCACGACGGCGTCGATCTGGAATCATTCCTCCCCGCGCAATCGAAGGCCGAAGCCCGGCGCTTGCTTGCGGCGCCCGAGGAGGGGCCGGTCGTGGGCTACATCGGGCACCTTTATGACTTCAAAGGCATCCCCCTGATGTACGAACTGGCCGCGCGGTTGCCGCACTGCCGGTTCCTGCTGGTCGGCGGATGGGATGAGGACATCCGGCGGGTCGCCGCCGTCTGCAGCCAGCGGCGCCTGGACAACATTTGCGTGGCCGGCCATGTCCCGCTAGCCCGCTTGGCGCCCTACTTTTTTGCGTGCGACGTGCTGCTGCTGCCCAACAGCGGACGGCACGCCTGGTCGGAGACGACATCTCCCTTGAAGCTGTTCGAATACATGGCCTCGGGCCGGCCGATCGTGGCCTCATCCTTGCCGAACATCGCCTCGGTGCTCGAGCACGGCAGGAACGCACTGTTGGCCGCGCCGGACGACCCGGCCTCGTTCGCCGCGCAGACGCAGAGATTGTTGAGCGATCCGCCGCTGGCAGACCACGTTGCGGCGGCTGCGAAGGACGACGTTCAGCACTACACATGGGATAATCGAGCCGCACGCATCCTGGCCGCTGCCGCGGCCCGGCTCCGTTGTCCGCACCTTTCCGCTCATATTTCCTGCTCCGATGCCCACGCGCTTCGGGCGAAGCAGCCGGCATCGCCGTAGGACGCCTTCCGTGGGTTCAAATACGCGCATGACAATGACGACCCTGAAATCCGAGAGCCCCGCCGCCGGCGCGGCGCCGCCTCTTGATCCGCCCGTCGCCGGCGAGACCGAGGCGTTGCTCACGCGGATTCGCCCGTCCACGGGATGGCGAACGCTCGACCTGCGCGAGCTGTGGCGTTACCGCGAGCTGTTCTTCTTTCTCGTCTGGCGCGACGTCAAGATTCGATACAAGCAGACGCTGCTCGGCGCTGCATGGGCCGTGCTCCAGCCGGCGCTGATGATGATCGTCTTCACCATCTTCCTCGGTCGAATGGCCGGTTTGTCGTCGGGAGATCTCCCGTACCCGGTGTTCGTCTATGCGGGTCTGCTGCCGTGGATGTTCTTCGCCACGTCGATCACCAACGCCGGGAACAGCGTTATCGGGTCGGAGCGCCTGATCACCAAGATTTATTTTCCGCGGCTGGCCATCCCGTTCGCCGCGGTCGGAGCAGCCCTGTTCGACTTTTTCATTGCGTTCTCGATTCTCGCAGTCCTCATGGCCTGGTACGGCATCGCGCCGGGATGGTCGCTGGCGCTGACTCCCCTTCTGGCCGTGTTGCTGACGATGGCGGGTCTGGGGACGGGATCGCTGCTGGCGGCGCTGAACGTCTCCTACCGCGACTTTCGCTATGTGATTCCTTTCCTGGTGCAGATTTGGATGTTCGCGACGCCGACCATCTACATGCAGATGGATGTGGATGCGGCGAACGACGGCCCCCGCTCCGCCGCGACGAGCCAGGATAACAGTCCTCCCGGCGGCGAGGCGCGCCAATCGCTTCCGCTGGCCGCCCGCGTGCTGCTGGCGGCGAATCCGATGACCGGCCTGATCGGCTTCTTCCGAGCCGCCGTGTTGGGCGGAGCGCTTCCCTGGACCGACCTGGCCCGCTCGGCGGCGCTCATCACGCTGTTGTTTCTGGGCGGCTGCTATTACTTTCGCCGCGTAGAAAGTTCGTTTGCCGACATCATTTGACGTTTCTGCACGTATGAACTACGCCATTCAGGTTGATCAGCTCGGGAAACGCTACCGCGTCGGCGAAGGAGGCGTGCGCGCCGACTACCGGACGCTGCGGGAGACGTTGTCCGGCGCCCTTCGCGCGCCGTTGCGGCGCCGCCGCGATTCCGTCCGCGACTTCTGGGCTTTGAACGAGGTCAGCTTCGGGATCCCTCCCGGCGAAGCAGTCGGCATTGTCGGCCGCAACGGCGCCGGCAAGTCTACGCTGTTGAAGATCATCAGCCGCATTACCGCGCCCACCACCGGGGAAGTGCTGTTGCGCGGGAGGGTCGGGAGCTTGCTCGAAGTCGGCACCGGCTTTCATCAGGAGCTGACCGGCCGGGAGAACATCTTCCTCAACGGGGCCATTCTCGGCATGAGCCGCCGCGAAATCCAACGGCGATTCGAGGAGATCGTGGAGTTCTCGGGGGTTGCTCCCTTTCTCGACACGCCGGTCAAGCGTTTCTCCAGCGGCATGTATGTGCGCCTGGCGTTCGCCGTGGCGGCGCATCTGGACGTGGAAATCCTGCTCATCGACGAGGTGCTCGCGGTCGGCGACGTCGAGTTCCAGCGCCGCTGCCTGCAACGGATGGAGACGGCCGCTCGCTCCGGACGGACCGTGTTGTTTGTCAGTCACAACCTCGCCGCCGTTCAGGCGTTTTGCCGGCGCTGCGTGCTGCTCAAAGAAGGCCGGGTGGAGTTCATCGGTGAGGCGGAGGAGGCGATCGACCGTTACCTGAAAGGCTTGGAAACCGAGCAGACCGTAGGCCGCTTTCAAGCCTCCCAGGATGCGGAGACCGGACGTCGCGAAGACGTGAGGCTGGAAGAGGCCCGGATCACCTCGGCGGGCGAGTTCTGCGAAACCGGGTACGCCATCGGCGCCCCGCTCGAGATCGAAATCACCTACGCCGCCCGGCGCTCCGTCCCCGCGCCGAGGATGGTGGTTTGCCTGAACAACGCCTTCGGACAGCGGATCACCACGTTCCACAGCGTCTTGAGTGATCCGCCGTTTGCCC
>JAHWKS010000967.1 GCA_019347795.1 Planctomycetota bacterium
ACAGGCCATCGCCGTCTTCGCTACGGAGGACGCCGCGTGCGCGATTGAGGAGTCCGCGCCGGAAGACGCCGCCCTGAGGGATGCTCTTCGTCGAGAGGATGACACCCCCGGATATGTTTGCATCCCGCAGGGCGAGCCCCTCCCCCAAGACTCCGCTCCGGTCGCGATCGGCTTCGGCCGCAATGCCGGAGCCTTGTTTACGGTTTCCGGCGATGGCAACCTCCATCGATGGGAGGTCGCGACGGGGAAACTCGCGGCGTCGATCACCATCGGCGACATGATCGAACGAGCCCGGGTTTCGCCCGATGGGAACTGGCTCGCGGCGGCCGTTGTGAAACGCGACCCATTCCGCCGTAGCGTTGAGGTTTGGGATCTGCAACAAGCGTCGCGCGCGTGCGAGATGGACTTCGGGAATAGCATCCTCGACCTCGATATTTCCGACGGCGGAGAATTGGTTGCGGTGGCGATGTCCGACCAGACTGTCACCCTCTGGGAGACAAAAACGGGACGCACACTGGCCAGGTTCGACGATCTCTACAACGGAGGCGGATCGGCGGCGAACCACGTGCGGTTTTCTCCCGACGGCCAGCGGCTGGCGAATACCTGCGCGGGCCAACTGCGATGGCTGACCGTTGGCGGCCGCAGCGAGCCTGTACGAAAGACCGCGACCTATCACGCCCCGGTGCAATTCTTTCCTGACGGGACCCGACTCGCGATGGCCGAAGACCGCATGCGGGTTCTCGACGCAGCAACCGGCGATCTGCTTTACAGTTTCGACCCCGCGGGCCGCGAGTGGCTGGAATTCTCGCCGGACGGACGTTTACTTGCCCTCACATCAAGAGGCGACGTGGCCGCTGAGCTCGTTTCGGCCGCAAGCGGAAAGCGAATCGCGGATTTGCCGAACGGCCGGGGACCTAACGCGGCGTTTTCGAGCGATGGAAAACTGCTTGCCATGACGACGGTGGATCACGCTTTGCAGCCGGGAAGCATTTTCGTAACCGTGTGGCGTCTGGCGCCGCAACGACCTTGAGAGGCTCTGGATGAGCGGGGGACGCCCCCTGATGGAAAGCAGCGACCTATGACGGCGCATCAGGTGAGAGGGGGTCGGGAGTCTTTTTCGGCCGAAGTAATCTGCGTGATGGCAGCAACGTGGGCCGAAAAAGACTCCCGACCCCCTGGAAGTTCCCCTGGAAGTTCAATAGCCGAAGGCGGACGCCGGGGGTTGGTATTGCTCGTTGAACTCGGCGGCGCCTGTGATCGACTTGATGTGGAGCAAGTCTTCGGGGCTCATGTCGCTCACCGGACCGTTGAGGACGATGCCGTTGGGCAGGCGGATGAAAAGCGTTCCCGCCTCCAGGTCATGGAAGTAGCCGGCAAACTCCTCATGCGTCGACGGATGCCATGTGTAGAGCGTGGCGTCTGGATATTTCAGCGGCGGCGGACTCCGCAGCGGACCGGGCTTCGCGTATCCATTCGGCTCGTAAGCCTCGCCTTCAGGCGGATTGTACGGGTTGTCGCCAAACAGCGGCTGATAAGGATCGACCGAAGGCGTCTCTCCCGGCGGAGCCCCGGGCGGCGCTTGTCCAGGCGCATCGCCGGCTTTGGGCGGCGTATTCCGGGCGACCAGTTCCTCGGCGCCCGGCGGCAAGTCGAAGCCGGCGCCGGGCGGCTGATCGAGCACGAACTTCTGGTCTTCGTCGCTGAGCTTGCTGATCGGCACGCCCACCACGCGGCGGTCCACTTTTCGCAGGCGGACCACCTCATCGTCGAAGCCGACGAACGCAGCCCGCACCTGGAACTTGCCGGTGGCGTCCGTCCACAGCCGCAGCGAAGGATCCCCGGGCTGCTTCTTGGCCGGCTCGGCGGGGCCGCTCTCTGCGGATGAGGGAGGCGCATCGTCACCGGCCAAATCTTCCTCGTCAGGCGTGGGCGTATCGACCTTGCCGACCGGCGTACCCAGGTCGAACGCCTTCACCGCATCGCGGAACACCCTCACAAAGACGTCTCGCTTCAGAGCGCCCCCCGCGTTCACTACACCCAAAACCCGCGTCAGCTCGGGATGACCTTGCAGCCGGGAGCTGAAGTCCTGCGGCTTCAGCCCCAGTTCGGCGGCGGCGAGTTTCAGGTCGAGGTTCGACTCGAACCGCGCGGCCATGTTCACGATCGGCTC
>JAHWKS010000968.1 GCA_019347795.1 Planctomycetota bacterium
TAATCGAACAGCAGGAAGGGGCTGATCGCCGAAGTATCGCCCTGGTAGCTGAACAGCGAGCGCACGGGAAAGCCGTCGCCCACCCAGTGAGGCGTGTCGTTGCGCAGGATGGTATCGAATGTCTTCATGGATCTGACCTTTCGAGGGGGCGTATCGTCTGCCTCGCTCCGGAGCATTGCTTTCGTGTTGGCCGGAACATATGTACGTGCTGACATATCGGCAAGTACGATCCAAAAGGATACTGCAATGAACCAGCCCGAAACCGTAACGGATGGCTGGCATTGCCCGGCAGAAAGGACGCTCGATTTCCTCTCGGGCAAATGGCGTCCCATGGTGATCTTCTGGCTCATGGAAGGCCCGTTGCGCTTCAACGAATTGCAGCGCCGGCTCGGTGCGATCACCCATCGCACGTTGTCGAAGATGCTAAAGGAGATGGAGGCGGACGGGCTGGTCCAGCGCAAGGACTATGGCGAGATTCCGCCGCGCGTCGACTACTCACTGACCGATCGTGGCCGCAGCCTCAAGCCGGTCTTGCAGGCGATGGAACAGTGGGCGCAGACCCAGGCCGGGAGAAATCACGGAGAATTGCGATGAGCGACAATGCCGACTGGCCGGCCATTCCTTTCGCGCCATGGAAGCACAGTTGTGCTGCCTTGCACCTGCAAACGCAGAGCGTCGGCAAGTATCGGCTGGCCCACACCCCTTGGGTCAATCACTCGTGGCACGCGACGCTCTACGTCAACGCCGATGGGCTCACGACCGGGCTGGTCCCCGACGGTCCTGGCCTCACCGTCCAGTTCGATCTGCAGGGCCAGCGCCTCGTCGCATCGTGCCCGACCGGAGAAAGCGATGGCTTCCTGCTCGAACCCATGTCGATCGCTGCGTTCGACAGCAGGTTCAAGGAGACGATCGCGACGCTCGGCGGGTCGCCCGAGTATCATGGCTGCCCCAACGAGCTGCCCGAGGTGACTCCCTTTGCCAAGGACACAGCCGCGCGGTCGTGGGATGCCGATGCCGTCTCCCGCTTCCATCGCGCGCTGGCGCGGATCGACGCGGTGTTCAACGAATTCCGCACCGGATTTCTCGGCAAGGTCAGTCCGGTACATCTGTTTTGGGGAAGCTTCGACCTGGCCGTGACCCGCTTCTCAGGCAGGCCAGCTCCTCTGCATCCCGGTGGCATTCCCAACCTGCCCGACGCGGTCACGCGGGAAGCCTACAGTCACGAGGTCAGTTCCGCCGGCTTTTGGCCCGGCGGCGGCGGGATTGATGAACCTTGCTTCTATTCCTACGCCTATCCGACACCCGACGGGTTCGCCGAACAGCCTGTGAGGCCGGAGGCGGCAAGGTTCGACAAGAATCTGGGGGAATTCGTGCTGCCGTACGATGCAGTCCGCTCCGCCCCGGACCCACGCGAGGCGTTGCTGGAATTTCTGGAATCCACCTTCGACGCCGCGGCAGGACTTGCTGGTTGGGATAAAGACCTGACCTGCGCGATTGGCCGGAAGGGCCTGCCGCGCCTCATTGGTTAAGTTGAGGTGGGTGTTTGCCCGGCGCGAATGGACACCCCTTCGCCTGGCACTGCGGACGAGACGCCATCGCAGAATTGATGTCCGCTTTTGGGCGAATTGATCGCGAAGTCTATTGTCCGACGTTGGGTGCCAAGCCGCCGGTACCGGAAATCCAACTGTATAATCAACAATTTGATTATCTTGGGAGAATTCAGCTCGGGCGAGTCCTATTCATCGTCGATACGATCAAGAGCAAAATGCAAACCGGTTCGACTCTCAAAGCCGGATTCCAATATCGCTAATCCCGAGACGCGAACCGTGTCTTCCATTCCAGAGGCGATCTCTCCGTCGCCCTTGACCTAACCCTTGGCCAACGCTCGCCTGAAAGTGAGGTTGTAGCGGAGGCTTCCGGTTAGCGGATGATAGCCTTCTGCGAGGGCGTGCACACCGTGGAAAGTCATGCGCGCCGGGCCGCCCCAGACGACCACGTCGCCGTGGATGAGTGGCACGCGGCGCGGACGATCGGCGCGCTGCTGACCGCCCCAGAGGAAGATGGCGGGAAGGCCGAGCGATACCGAGACGATCGGGTGGCCGAGATCGTGCTCATCGCGGTCTTGATGTAGCGAGAGACGAGACCCCGGCTTGTAGCGATTGATGAGAC
>JAHWKS010000152.1 GCA_019347795.1 Planctomycetota bacterium
CTTCCCGACTGCGACCGCGGTTCGGCCTTCGAATGCTGCTGGTCGTCGTAACGATCTTTGGCGTGTGGCTTGGCGTGCAGGTCCACTTCGCTCGGCACGAGAGGCAAGCTCACGAGGCGATCGCGCCGCTCGCGCGAATGATCGAATACGACTTCCAGTACGACGGTGACGGAGAGTACGTTTCTGACGCAGAATTGCACACGCCGCCGTGGCTGCAAGAGCTGGTCGGCGAGGAGTTTTTTCGGCGCATCCATACGATCCGCTTCTCGCCTCAGACCACGGACGCCGACCTGGCTGGCGTCCGTGACCGGCTGGAGAATCTGCGAAGCCTTCGCCGGATCGACCTAGCCGGAGCGCGGGAGGTCTCCGACGAAGGTCTTGGCCACCTGCGCGGCTTGCACCGACTAAAGACGCTGGATCTGAGAACAACGTCCATCTCCAACGCCGGCATCGCTATGCTTGCGGACCTGCCGAACCTCGAGGAATTGCAGTTAGGCTCATTGGGGTGGCCTCCCAACCGCAGCGTCGATGATGGCGGCCTGCTGCGCGTTTCCCAAATGGGATCGCTGCGAGACTTGTACCTCTGGGGCGGAAGCTTTACCGACGCCGGCCTCGAGCACCTCGCAGAGATGATGCGACTTCGCCTGCTCTGGCTCCAGCGCACGCGCGTTTCCGATCAAGGAGTCACGCATTTGCAAAAGTTGCAAAACCTCGAAGTCTTGGCGCTCGAGCAATGTGAAATTACCGATGCGGGGTTGCCCGTGGTCGGATCGCTTCCCCGCCTCAAACGTTTGTACATGACAGGGACCGGGGTCAGCGACGAAGGCTTGAAGTACCTTTCCGATTTGCATGAACTCGAGAAGCTTCGCGTGACGGGAACGCAGGTGACGCCCAGGGGGCTTGCGCAGCTCCAGACCCTCCTGCCGATGTGTGACGCGAAATAGCATGAAAGGATCAACGATTCGATGCCCGGGAAAACACGATTAATCGCGATTCTTTACGGTTTGCTTTCTACATTCGCGGTCGCCGATGAGCGGCCGAACTTTGTGTTCATCCTTGCCGACGATCAATCGCCGGAGACGCTGCGGTGTTATGGCAACGAGGTTTGCCAGACGCCCAATCTCGACCGGCTTGCCCGTGAGGGGATGATCTTTCATGACGCCCATCACATGGGCGCGTGGGTGGGGGCGGTTTGCACGCCTTCGCGGACGATGATCATGACGGGGCGCACCGTGTGGCGGATCCCCGGCGCCCGGGGACCGGGAATCAACCAGCCGAAATCGTTTCGCGAAGAAGCGGCCCAGCAGAGCCTACCGGCGGTGTTTAACCGCGCCGGCTACGACACCTTCCGCACCTGCAAACGCGGCAACAGCTTCGAGGAGGTCAATCGCCTCTTCACCGTCCGCAAAGACGCCACCAAGCGAGACGGAACCAAAGAAGGGGGCAGTCACTGGCACGGCGACCAGGTGCTGGAGTACCTCAAGCAGCGCGAAGCCGACGACGACAAAGATCCGTTCCTGATCTACTTCGGCTTCTCGCACCCGCACGATCCGCGGAACGCCCCTCCGGACCTGGCCGAAAAGTACGGCGCCGACAACTCCGGCCCGCCCGAGAAGCCGAACCCCAACGCCCCGCCGCTGCCGGCGAACTATCTCCCCGCGCATCCCTTCCATCACGGCCATCCGGGCCTGCGCGACGAAGAGAAGGTCCAGGGGGTGATGAAGCGGCGCGACGAGGCGACGGTGCGCAACGAGATCGGCCGCGACTATGCCTGCATCGAGAACATCGACCGGCAAGTCGGCCGCGTGCTGGATAAGCTCCAATCGATGGGCGAGTTGGAGAACACCTACATCATCTACACCTCCGACCACGGCATCGCGGTCGGCCGGCACGGCTTGATGGGGAAGCAGAATCTCTATGAGCACACGTGGCGCGTTCCCTTCATCGTCCGCGGTCCGGGGATCAAGCCGGGGAGCGAGGCCTCGGGGTACATCTACCTCCTGGACGTGCTCCCCACGCTCTGCGACCTGGCGGGCATCTCCATTCCCGAAAGCGTAGAAGGCAAGAGCTTTCGACCGGTGCTGGAGGGGAAGGCCGACCGCATTCGCGACGTGCTGTACGGCGTCTACTGCGGCGGCACAACGCCCGGCATGCGGGCCGTCAAGACCGACGGCTGGAAGCTGATCAAGTACGACCTGCTGGACGGCAAGCTGCGCCAGACGCACCTCTTCAACTTAAGCGAAAACCCGCACGAGTTCCTTCCCGAGCATCACGACTCCGACCTCAAGAAGCAACTCGGCATCAATCCTTCGCCGCTGCAAACCAACCTCGCGGAGGATGAAACATACGCCTCCCGGCGCAACGAGCTGGAGGAGCTGCTCAGGAAAGAGATGGAGCGCCTCGGCGACCCGTACGAGCTGACGCCGTAAGCCACGCTGAGCACGCCCTTCAAGAGGCGTCGTCGCGGCGGACGTTGAAGAGTTCGCCTTCTTGCAGCTCTTTGTCCTCGGCGAGGTTTTCGCCCAGGGGGACCACCGCCGCGCGGTCGTACCAGCGGAACTCCACGTCGAGGGGGCCGATGTGGCGGATCTCGGCCTCAAAGTCGCCGATGGTGAACTGGTCCCCTTCGTGCAGCCAATAGCTCTTGCCGCTGCGGCGGTCGATCATCCATACCTGCCGCCGGCCGTCCACTTCGGTGATGCCGTTGACGTACGTGAACTGCGCCTGTTCGTAGGGCGGCTTATCCTCTCCCGGCTCGGACTGGACCACGGCGGGCGGCTCGCTCACGGTGATCTTCACGTCTTGCGAGGCGGTGCGCACCGGCACGCCGTCGTCGGAGACGCGAAGGGTGATGTAGTACTCGCCCGGCTTCGGCGGCGTCCAGGAGAGCTGCCCGGTCTTGGAATCGAACCGAGGATCGCTCACGTCCTGCGAATCCCAAGACCAGGTGAGTTGGTCATCCTCATCCGGATCGCTGGCGGTGGGAGAAATGGTCACTTCCCGCCCGGCCGAGCCCGACTGCGAGCCGACGCTGAGCTTCGGCGGCGCGTTAGGCGGACCAAACATGTTCCGGCCGCAGATCGCCTCGATGTAGTCCTGCACGTCGTCCTCGGCGAGGCGATCGGAAGGCGGATGGTGGAGCTGGTCGCGCTCCGGGGCGTCGGCCAGCGAGAGGGCTTCGACCGTCATCGAGAACGCGATCGTCTTGGAGTCCCGCGGCGTGACCTGAAGCGACTTGACGCGGTGCAGGTAATCGACGCTGTAGAACTGGTGCAGGAGTCGCGTGAGCTGTTCCAGCCTCCCGGCGCCGCTCATGGAGAACGTGTGCCCCGTGAAGCCCTCCGTCTGCGAGCGCAGCCCGCCGGTCACCGGGCTGACCTTCGGCTCGCTGAAACCGACGTCGTTCACCGTCTTCAAGAGCCAATCGGTATAGAGCTGCCGCGCCTGCGAAACGTTGGGAGGAAGCGACCGCTCGCGATAAGCGGCCAGCCGCTGCTCGGCGATTCGTCCCAAGTCGGTTTGCCGCTCTTTCTGGCTCTTTTCGCCCGACAGCCGCTCCAGGACCTGGTCGCGCTGAGCGAACCCCGCCTGGACCTGGCGAAGCACGTAAAAGCCGGCGATCGCCACGGCGAGGACGCCGACGGTGATTGCCAAGAGGCGTTCGCGACGATTCATGGAATTCATCGAATTATTCTGACTCCTGCGGCGGCACGCGGACCGTCACGTTGTCGAACCGCCACGGATATTCCGAGCGTTGATTGTTTTCCTGGGCGCCCTTGCCGCTCGCTTCATGCCGCTGGTCATTCAGGTTATGGACCATCTGCGAGGTGTCGGCGGCCTCATTCGCGTAGCCGTCCAGGAGCATCTGCCCGCCGCCGCTGGGAAGCGCGACCGCCCGCAGCCGCGTGACCAGGATCTCGTCGCCGGGCGGGAGGTCCTGCGACGTTTCTTTCAGCTCGTCCAGCCACGGGACGTCGCCGCCGGCGAACTCTTCGATCTCCGCGACTTTCGCCAGCGCAGCGCGGGCCTTCTCCACGTCGGCATCGAGCGCCTTGACCTCGTCCCGCAGATTGCTGATCTCCGCATCTTTCGCCCGCAGCCGATCCCACAGGAGAAATATGCCGAACAGCACGATCGCGGCCGCGGTCGCCGCCAGCAGCACGTGCTGCCGGCGCCGGCTGGGCGGCGTCGGCTTGCGACGCGGATTCAGGAAGTCGATGTCGTGCCGGGCCTGGGCCGCCTCGTCCAGCAGCATTCCCAACAGCGGCGCAAACCGCCCGGGATGATCGGGCAGGTCGTTCTTCAGCTCGCCGCCGGTCTCCACGACGGAGAACGGATCGAGCGACTCCACCGGGAGCGACAACTGCTCGGCGACAATGGACTCGATCGGCGTAAGCCGGCTCCGCTCGCCGCACAGCACGAGCCGCTCGACGCGCCGGCCGCCAAGTTGGTTCTGCGCGGCGGCGATGGTGCGGCGGGCCTCGCCCATCAGGGCCCGCACCTGCGCTTCGTCCTCGGCCGCCGGCAGCCGCACGGTGCGGACGAAAGCGACCGTATCGCCGATGAGCACGGTCAGATCGGCCTCGTCGGTGAGCAGGTCCACCAGCATCCGGCACTCGCCGCTGGGCCGCACTCGCCGCAGGAGGGACGCGGCGGCGAAGGGCCGCAGCACGAGCCGCTGCATGGGGAGTCCCGCGGTCTCGCACGTCTGGCGAATCTGCTCCACCAGCTTGGGCGCGATCACCGCCGCGAGCACGTTTGCGGCGGCGCCGGACGCTTCGACGGGGGGCTCATCGAGAGGCACGAAATCGAGCGGCCAGTCTTCGCTCAAGCCGGCGAAGTCCCGCATCGCCTGGAACCGCACCATGTCGGGCAGCTCTTCCGGCGGGGCGGGAGGAAGCGACAACCGCCGCAATTCGATGCTCGTCCGGCCGATGGCCACGAGCGATTCGCACCGCCCGATCCGCCGCGCCGCCAGCGCAGCGGCGATGCGCGCGCCGACGTTCACATCGGCGAACGTTTCGCCCGGATCGCGCGGCGCCAGCTCGACGGCGAAGGCATGCTCCACCACCGCCTCACGGCCGCGCGTGCGGGCCACGGCGACGCGGGCCTCACGGCCGTCCCATTCCAGTGCTAAAAGTCGAGGCATGCCAGGGGCCGGGGGTCAGGGGTCAGGGGTCAGGAGTCAGCTTTGGGGCACGCTTGCGGTTTCGCGATGAAGCCCGGGGTCAGAGTTCGTCGGTGGTCTCGATGCCGAGGATGTCCAGGGGATAGCCGCGGCCGAGGTGGGTGATATCTCTCCAGAATAATATGCGGGGGGTCGATTGCGTAGCGTCGATGATCACTTCGGAGCGGGCGGCGGCGGCGCCGTCCTCGTAGTAGCCTACCACCTGCGCGCGATACACGTCGCCGCCGGCGGTGAGGATGGCGCTGAGGGCCTTCATCTCGCCGAGCGTGACGATGCCGGAGGTGAGCAGCCACGTCTCGAAGCGGCGGTTGGGATCTTCGCCGGGGTCCTCCATCTGACGCTCGGCGATGATCGTATCCACGATCTCCTCGCTCAGCCCCGGCACGCCCAACAGCAGCGTCCGCGGGGCCTGGTTAACGTTGATCCGCCCCGGAATCCACGCGCTGGCATTTACCGAGACGTTGTCCAGGAGGATCGGAAGGTAGGCGGCCATCGCGACCGGGTCTTCGGGGAAGGGGGACTCGTAGATCGTGGCGTCGTCATCGTCATCGTTTCCGCCTCGACCGCCGCCTCTGCCGCCTTCTCCATCATCATTCGGCTCGCCGCTGTCGCCGCTCGGTCCGTCGCCGCTCGGTCCGCCGCGTCGTAAGTCGTCGTCTACTTCGACGAGGACGGCGCCGCCGCCGTCATTGTCGCCGCCCCGGCCGCGGCCGCCTCCGCCGCCCCCTTCGGAGACGCGGACTCGGGCGCCGATGAGGTCGATGATGCGGGCGATCTTCGTTTCCCCCTGCCGCGATGTGTCGATTTCAATCGCCTCGGCCGGCTGCCCAACAACCGGCTCCGGTCCGAATGGATCCTCGTCTTCGTACGGCCCATACTGACGATAGGCGATGATGAACTTCACCCACTCCTCCTCGAAGACGGCGCTCAACTGCTCCTGAAGCTGCGCCAGGTCGTCCTGATTGATGTAGATGCGCGGAAGCCCGGCGAGGTTGACGTTCCGCTCCATGCTCCAGAGCGTGAGGTAGCCGGACCAGCCGCGGTCCATCGAGCCGTCGGGCGACTCGCCCAAGACCGCCGCGGTCATCTCGTGCGGGTCGAGCACGCCGTTGCGGTTCACGTCGGCGCCGAACAGGAGCTGCGGCGTCACCCCCGGCACGAGGAGCAATTCCTCGACCGTGTCCAGCGGCGCGTTCTTCGCGGCGTAGGGCGGGTCGAGCGTCATGTAGTATTCGTCCTCGGCGCCGAACTCCCGCGGCTCTATGTCCTCGTCGATGTAATCCAGAATGGCGTCGGCCACGTCTTCCGTCATGTTCGGCAGCGCCATGAGCAGATTGCGTCCCATGCCTTCCATCAGCGGCTGCTTCTCCAGCCACGGCAGCGCGTTGATGTTCACGCGGGCCGACTCGTTCTCCAGCCCGTAGCGCAGTCCGCCGGGATAACCGACATCGTCCAAGAGCGGCGACAGCACGCTGAACCGGCCGCGAAGATTGGGATCGGGATCGTCCACCACCAATTGCGCCTGGAAGTACGCGGGATTATCGAAGTGGCCGCCCGCCTCCAGCAGCGTAGCCGGGTCCTGCATGAGGAACTTTCGAGTCGAGGCGACGCCGGAATCGACCAGCATCCGCGCTTGGGCCTGCCGCCCCGCGTACTCCGTCGCCTCCCGCTGCGTGATCATCAACTCACAAAACGCATACGCCGCCAGCGCCAGGATCACGACGACGATGAGCACGATCACGAGCACGATGCCGCGCGGCGCATCATTCCGCATTCCGCAATCCGCAATCCGCATTCGCGTCATAACGCCTCCTCCGTTTCCGGCGGCGGGATGGGCTGCGCAGCGGGGAGGCGGACGACCATGCGATACACGATCTCGCCGGGGAAGTACTCGCCGGCCGAGGCGCCGAACACCGCGTCTTCGCCCGTTTCGAGGAATCGCCGCGGAGTGATGGCCAGCGCGATCTCGACGGCCACCGGCAAGCCGCCCATCAGCTCCGAGTCCCATTCAAGAAGCCAGCCCACGCCGTCGAAGTAGCGGAACTCCAGGCCGGTCACCTCCGGCGCGATCACATCGCCCGCGGCGTCCAGAAGCGTCACATCGCCGTAGTCCGCGTCGTAGCGGGCCACCGCCCGGTCGATCTCCCGCCGCACCAGGCCGCCGAGCTCGGCCTCGTCGGAGAAACCGCCTTGCGTCATCGGCGAAGCCGCGGCCGCGTCGCCCGGCGCCCGCAGGTAGTAGCTGACGGTCTTGATGTCGCTGGGGATCTGCATGGGGGACGCCCCGTCGGCGAGCATCATCACCGCGTCGAACTCGTCAGGCCGGGGAAGGCGGCTGACGTCGATCTGCAGCTCGTACTGGTTGCCGTACACGCCGGGGATCACCGCCGGCGCCGCGGTGGAGGCGATGTCCTGCGACGAGGAGTGCGGCATCTCGTCTTCCGCGGCGGGAAGATCGTCCTCGCCCGACGCGCCGCCTCCGGCGCTTTCGTCGTCGAGGTCGGCGCCGGTGAGATCATCCTCCGATTGCAGGCTCCCCAGCGTCGCGTCATCCGACGCCAGTTGATCGAGCGAAGAGAAGTCGATTACCTGGTACGCCACCGCGCCGCGCAGATCATCGGACATCCGCCGCAGGATCGCCCGCGCGAGCTGCGCTTCTTCGGTCTCCGTGCGGCCGACGTTGATGATGCGGAGGTGGATGTCGATCGCCATGGCGATGGCCGCGAACACCAACGTCGCCAGCGCCAGCGCCAGGAGCAGCTCCAGGAGCGTGAATCCGGATTCAGCGGTGCGATGCGACCTCACCAGATTTGCCTTAAAACGATGAACTTTGCATGCCTGATGAGGCGTCTTCGCCGAGAATCATTTCCTCATCCTGCGCCTGCTCCAGGAGCGGGTCGATCAGCCAGCGGCTGAGCGTGAACGTCGTCGGCGCCTGGCCGGCGTCGATGACTTGCTCGACCGTCACGTGCGCGACCAGCAAACCGTCCTGATCGATCGGCCCGACGGCGACCGAGTAGGTCCAATCGGGATCGAGATCAAACGGCGCCTGATCCATCGGCTCCAGCGGGATGACGCCCGCCGACAGCTCCGACATCTTGCCTTCGCACAAGATCTGCGCCTTCGTCAGGTCGCGAGCCCCCGCCGCGGCGCGAACGCCCAGCCGCACCAGCTCCCCCATCACCGCCAGCGACAGGCCGAGAATGGCGATCGCGAGCATCACTTCCAGGAGCGACAGGCCGCGCCGCATAGTAGTAGGCACACTCCGTGTGCCGTTCCCTCGCGACGGCACACGGAGTGTGCCTACTACTTTAAAAGGCTTCATGGCGCCTCCTGATTTGCCAGGCCGTCGATGATCCTCGCGATGCCGGTGAGGCCGCGGAGGCGAAGGGTGACGAAGTCGTCGTACTCGTTGGTGAGAATCACCTCGGCCGTGGACGTGGTTCCGTCGGGATAGAACATCACCGGCGCCGACCACGTGTTCTCTTCGCCGGCCGAGTTGTTCATCTCCGCCAGTTGCCCCTCGACCGCCAGCGAGCGGGTCTCGGAGAGCGTAATGCTGGTGAGGAATTCGATCCCCTCGGGCAACTCGTCCAGCAGCGACAGCGAGCCGGCGGCGGGAGCGGTCGTGTCGATTCCCTCGCCGGCCTCGATCAGCAGATCCTCCGCGTACCACGGCTCGATCCGATACCGGCCCGAGGTCGGCTGGTACTGGAAGACGAAGATCTGGCCGGTCTTCATCGAGCGGATGCGGGCCTTGCTCCAGGCGGCCTGCACCAACTCGGCCGACT
>JAHWKS010000969.1 GCA_019347795.1 Planctomycetota bacterium
CGCAGCGGCTGCGCCTCCTGACGTGAAACTCAGCCTCGCCGATGGCTGCTCCAAGCTCGCTCGACTCCTGCGCGACAAGCAGAGGCCGCAGCCGGCGGAGCAGATGTTTCGGCAGGCGGTGTCCCTCCGTGAACCGCTCGCGAGCGCGGCACCGCCCGAGCTCCGGCTGGCGCAGGCGAACGATTACAACGATCTGGCCTTCGTTCTGCTGCCTGCGAAGCGGCTGGCCGAAGCCGAGGAAGCCGTCCGCTCCGCGGTGGCGTTGAAGCAGGCCCTCGTGCACGAGTTTCCCGAAGATACCGCCTACCAATCGCATCTTGCGCATTCGTACCTCGGGCTCGGTCATCTCGCGGTGGCGTCGGCGCGGACGCCGGATGCGGTGCACGCCTACGGCGAAGCCGCCAGCATTCTCAAGGCACTGGCTGCGGAGCCATCGGCCACCGAACAGTCCCGAGTCTTTCTCGGACACACGTTCTGGCGGTTGGCCGACGGATGGCTAAAGGTGAACCACATCGACGATGCCGAGCATGCCAATCGAAATGCGCTAAGAATGTTTGCGTCGCTATCGTCTGAGTTCCCGACCAACGCCTACTACCGCCAGGAGCAGGGGTTCACTCACCGGAAGCTGGCTGATGTCGCCAGGCGCGCGGGCCGGACCGCGGACGCCGAACGTCATCTCCGCGAGGCCCGCGATTTTTACGGGAAGCTGGTCGCCGACGTCCCGAGCTCGGCGTTCTACCGGGGCGAATTGGTCTTTACGGAAATCGAACTGGCAAAAAATCTGCTTGGCCAGCGGAAGCCCGCTGACGCCGGCGAAATTCTCTCGCACTGCGCGCAGTTCTGCCCCGACGAGCCAAACACGCAGAACAATATTGCCTGGCTCCTGGTCACCCACCCGGAGGTGCAAGCGCTTGACCCGGCGATGGCGGTGCGATTGGCGGCGCGAGCGGTCGAGCACCGGCCGGTTGCCGGCCACATCTGGAACACACTGGGCGCCGCACACTATCGCGCTGGCAATTGGAAGGAATCGATCGCCGCCCTGGAGAAGTCAATGCAACTGGGCAACGCCGCGAAGAGCTTCGACTGGTTCTTCCTTGCCATGTCTCACTGGCAACTGGGGGACAAACAAGCGGCACGCGAGTGGTATGACCAGGCCGTCGCGTGGATGGACAAGAACCAGCCCAGGAACGAGGAACTCCGCCGCTTTCGCGCGGAGGCGGAGGAATTGCTCAATAGCGCGAACAAGCAGCCGACGACCAAAGCGGAAGTGAATTAACTGAAGAAGAAAACCGGCGCACGATCTCGTGCCCCCAAGCGGCGGTTGGCCGCTCATGGGGAGGCTGTCATGCGATTCTACCTGAAACTTTTCGTGCTCGTTGCGATTTTCGCCTGCGCGTCGCGCTGGCCGTTGCCGGGCATCGTCTGTGACCTGGCCTGGGACGTTCGCGTGGCAGCGATCTGCGCGTTTGGCAGCGCCGCGGACCGGGAGGCGCTGATCGAGGAGACGCAGAGGAGGCTGGCGTGCGAGCGGGGGAATCTGGATCAGTACCTCAAAGGGCAACTCTACAAGCGGCTGGTCGCCGAGCGGCTCGCCGCGGCCGCTCGGCGAAACATCCGGCTGAGCAAGGATGATCTGGACCGGATCTGGGTGGAATGCATTGCCGAGGCGTTCGGGACGACCGTCTGCGCCGCGGGCGAGGACGACGCCGCCGCGGTGCCGGTCGAGGCCATAAGCGTGCGGTGAGGGAGGTCAGCCATGTCAGTCATATCACCCGGGCGAGGTGGCGAAGCGATGAAAGAAGCGGCGCCCGCGTCGGCGCCGGCGACCGCGGCCGCGCCACGGCAGCTCATGAGAAATCCCTCACGTCCACACACCCCGTCTGAACAACCGGATAGCAAATATCCAAGAGGCAGGTTACAAGCCATCCCGGTCGAACCGCTGCTGAACTGCCCGGTCAGCGAAGAGCGCGGCGCGGGAGCGGCGGTCGATCGCACGTCCACCAGCGGGAAACGGATGACAATCTCTGTGCAGCAGCCGCAGCGCGAGCTGCCAGAAGGACCGCGCGTTCCGCCGGACGGCGCGTCCGCGCCGCAGCGTCCGCTCGCCGTCCCCCCCGCTCCCGTCGCCTTCGAATTCGCGCAGACGCAAACTTTCGCGCCGCTGC
>JAHWKS010000153.1 GCA_019347795.1 Planctomycetota bacterium
GGGATCGGGCACGGCGACGTCCCACCGCGCCGTCCACCCGAAAATGTATTCGCGTTCCTCTGCAACGGGAACCAAGCCACAAGGAGCAATCGCGCACCATGACGGTGCGCGGCTGCTCCTTTTTCGTTGCGGGGATCGCGTGGCTACCGTTGCAACGAGGAACCAATGCTCACGCACTCGCGACCCCGGAACCGGCTCCGCCCGGCGGCCTTCTACATTCCGGTCGCCTTCAAGGACCGCTGGTTCCCACCCGCCGACCTTGAATACGTCCGATTCTTCCTCAGCACAATCCATTGGCGCTGGTGTTGTTGGCAGGGAGCCGACAATGGCAACGTCCGCCTCAAACAGGACTATCTCACGAGGATCATCCCTCGCGCCATGTTCCCGCCTATGCGGGATCGCCTAGTCGGCCTGGGGGTCATCCATTGCGACTACCTTTTTGACCGCGGCAAGCGCGCATACGGATACCGGCTCCAGCCGGACTACCGGAAAACGCATCGGATCGTCTGCCAGAACGCCGCCCTCAGTCGAAAGATTCAGTCCGTGTGCAGTGAGGAGGAGGTCACGCCCGGGCCGGTTCATCTTTGGCTTGAGGAAGCGTTTGAACGGCTGGCGTGGGATATGAACGCCATGACGCGGCTGGCCGCCCGCGCAGTGCCGGACGACGGAACGGACACGGAGGAATACCGGCAGCGGCTCCGCGGGGCGGTTCAGCGCATCGCCAACGGCGATCTCTGGGCTACCGTTGACCGCTTCGGGCGGTTCCACACGCCGCTGACTTCGCTGCCCAAGCAGTGGCGCTCATTGGTGACGTGCGACGGCGTGCCGCTTGTCGGCCTGGACTTGGCCAATTCGCAGCCGCTCATCGCGGGATTGGCGGCTCGCCAGTTCTACGCTTCGAAGTGGTCCAAGCACCGCCTCCTGCAACGAACGTTTGCCCAGCAGGCCGACCCGTACCGCTACGGCGTCCGCCCCGCAGACGGCCGCGTTGACGGCGTAGAGCGGTACATCGAGCTATGCGAGCGCGGGCAGTTCTACGAATCCCTGATGCAGCCCGGAGACGACCGCGACACCTTCAAGGTGCGGCTCTACTCCGCCGTGTTCTTCGGTGAGAACAAATGGAAAGGCCCGCTGAAAACGCGGTTTGAGCAGGCCCACCCGGAGATAGCGGCCATGTTGCGGACGATGAAGGCGAAGGACTACCGCCGCTCCGCGTGGCTCTTGCAGAACTACGAAGCGACGCTGTTCATCGGCGCTATCGCGGCCCGCATCCGGGATGAACGGCCCGACCTGCCCCTTTACACCATCCATGATGCGATGCTCACCACCGCCCAACACCTGCCCTACGTCGCCGCCGTGGTCCGCGAGGAGTTCGCCCGGCTCGACTGCCACCCCACCCTCAAGGATTTGGACGGCGGCCCCCTTTGATGCCCCCGAAAGTAACCTTACCCCAATCGAAAGGAGAAACGCATGTCGAAGAAGCATCAACCAAAAACGCTCAGCGAGCAGCAGCACGCCGCCCTCGCGGGAGCCTTGGAGTCGATTCGCCGCCAGGCCGCCATGATCGGCAATCTGCTCCGACGCGCCTACGGCCTCCACTCAGCGCCGGAGCAAACGGCGAACGCCCTCTACGTCCGCAGCATCAACTTGCAGGACGCGATGGGCAATCTCATGCAGAGCGAGCATCCGCACGGCGATTGGACGGTGTACCACCCCGACTCGCCCGGCCTCCCGGAACTCAACCCAATCGACGAACTGCGACACGACATCGCCGAGGTCAAGCGCCTTGTCGGCTCCCTGACCTGCGGCACGGAGGATTGGACCGCCCGCGCCCGCTTCGAGGTTGAGCTTCGCTGTCTGGATGACCTGGAAGAGGAAGCGGTTGAGTTCGCCCGCTGCAACGGCATGCTCCCCAACAAGAACCGCCCCCGTTCGGCCCACCATGCTCGCTCCTGATTCATCCCGTTGGTTGCGGGGGGTACGTGACGCAACTCCTTGTACGATCAAAGACTTACAACCGGCTTGCAGTAGTAATAGGCATTGCGATGGTTGGGTTGCCCGTCCCTTCCCGGTTGCCGTTGGTTGGTTGAGGCTTGTAGAGGGAGGAGTAAGAGGAGAAAGAAACAGAGGGGGTGGCGGCGAACGGCGCCCCCCCAATTGCGCATCCCGGCGATGTTGGGATGCCCCGCCCCGGCCCGTATGCTTGAGGATGAAATCTGTGGCTGATTCCAAGACAAAGAGACAACGAGAGGGCGAACGCCGGATGAAAGCGAAGAAGCCAAAGAAGCCCAAGCTCAAAAGGACAAAAGGAAATGATCGCACAGACCAGACCGAAGCCACCCAACGTCGGTGACACCGCCGTTGCCATCGCCCGGCAGACGTTGCCCCACCCGCTCACGCCCGACGACGAATGGACGTATGGGATTGCGTTCCTAGCGCTGGCCGGCGTGATGGAAGCGCGGAGAGCGGGAATCAAGGATGCCGGGGCCGCAAGTGAAATCGCGATGACGGCGTTGGGTGAGGTCCGCCCCGCTCTGATCGCCGCGGTAACCAAGCACGCGAGAGAGGTAGAGCAATGCCGACAACCGAAAGCGGATTGACGCCCAAGCAGCAGCGCTTCGTGGAGGAGTATCTCATCGACCTCAACGCCACGGCTGCGGCGCGCCGGGCTGGCTACCTCGGGACGTATGCCGCGCTCCGCGTCACTGCCTCAAACCTCGTTGCAAAACCTAACGTCCGCCGGGCGATCGAGAAAGCCTTCAGGGCACGCCAGCGGCGGACGCAGATTGATGGTGACGAGGAACTCCGCCACGCGCAGCGGATGTCCCGCAATCCCGACCTGCCGCCAAGCGTCGCGCAGAAGTACCACGAGAGCGTCCTCCGCTTCGTCTGCACGCCGCCGGCCTTGCAACTCCAGATCGAAAGCCGCGAAGAGCTGCGGATCGCGGTCGAGGTCAACCGAGCCGTCGAGGAGGTGCCCGAGGTGATCGACGCCGACGACATCGGCCGGGCCGCCCGCCGCGCCGCCCGGCGTCTGGCCGCCCCTGGGTAACGGCAACGGCGAATAGCCGCCGCCGCCCGGCGCCATCCGCGTTTTAAGGCCCCGCACGGCCCGTATACGGCGTTGATCGGGCCGGGGCGGCTCCAAGTAGCCCCTCTGCCGTGGGAGGCCCGAGATCGGCCGCCTAGGCGTTCTGAGCCGCCAAGCACCCTTCGACCAGGTGGCAAAGCCCGCCCCGGTGTAAAGTTTCTGTATCGGCCTGTCCCGCGCCCGTTCTGCCCGCCCCGCCCAGCGTTTTCTGCGGCCCGGCCCCGCTCAAAATTGTAAGGCATGTTTTGTAATTGGTACTTGCCAACCCCTCTGTCGGATGGTATACTTCAATCAACAGGTGGGGGCAAGTCGCCCCCGCCAGCCAACCACAAGGAGACGCAAGATGACCAAGAAGACCACCCCCGCCGCCAAGTCCGCCAAGGCGAAAGCAACCGGCAAGGCCGCAACCAAGAAGGCCGCAGACAGCAAGCCCGCCCAGGCCGAGAAGAAGCCCGCCCGTGCAACCGTGTTGGGTTACTCGCCTTACGGACTGTCCAAGTGGATGGGGGCGAAGGGCTGGACCAAAGACGCCGCCATCAAGGCGATCAACGCCCTCAAGGAAGGTGGTGACGTGAAGGAATCGACGATCACCACCGGCTTGTGCGACGGCAAGAACCCCAAGTACAGCAGCGGGATGGCCCAGCCCACCGCGGCCGAGGTCAAGCAATTGAAAGCCGCGGCGAAGTAAGCCCGCCCCTGCCCGCCGCCACGGCCCGCAATCCCGCGGGCCGTTCGCGTTTCTTGACCACCCCAAGGAGAACCCAAATGACCAGCAACCGCAAACACGTTGCGATCTACGTCCGCGTGTCGTCCTGTCAGCAAAACCACCGTTCGCAGATGCCTGACCTAGAGCAGTGGGCGGCAAACCAAGACGAGCCGGTCGTCTGGTACACGGACAAAAAGACCGGCAAGAGCATGAACCGCCCCGGCTGGAAGAAGCTGGAGGAGGCGATCCGCCTGGGCAAGGTATCCACGCTGGTCATCTGGCGAATCGACCGCCTGGGGCGCACGGTCAAGGGCTTGGCCACGTTGTTCGACGAACTGTGCCAGCGGAAGGTAAACCTCGTTAGCCTCAAGGATGGGCTTGACCTGTCAACGCCCGCCGGCCGTTTGGTGGCGAACGTGATGGCAAGCGCCGCCCAGTACCAGAGCGAGATAGCGGGCGAGAACATTCTTGCCGGGCAAGCCGTGGCGAGAGCAGAGGGCAAAACCTGGGGCGGCAGCAAGCCCGGCAAGCGGAAGAAGGTGAAGCCCGAGCAGGAGGAAGCCATCCGCCACTTGCATGCCCAGGGCAAGCCCATCACCGCCATCGCCCGCGCCGTCGGCTTGTCCCGGCCCACCATCTACGACGTGCTGGCGCAGGCGGACCAGTGCGAGCTTGTGATTGAATCAGCCCGCCGGTTGCTTGAATACGACCCAACGCAAGGCGGCTTGCTCTCCATCGCGAAGCTGCGCGAAGTGTTTGACGTTTCTAAAGATGAGTTGGACGCCCTGATAAAGAAGCTCGCCGCCGAGCGACGCATCGATTTGTACCCCGTCGATTATGTCGCTGGGCTGAGCAAGGCCGACCGGCGGGCGTGCTACGCGGACGGGGGCACCGTCTACAACGCATTGTCACTGCGATGATCTGAGTTTTGTTTGAGTACCCCAACCACAAGGAGACCCCCATGACCAATCCACGCTGCCCCGACTGCGAAGGCTTGCTGGTCTACGTCGGCGATCTCGCCGCCCCAGGCCACGGCGACGTTTACCGCTGCCCCACGTGCAGCAAGCAATTCATCGTCATGGGTCGGACCGTGATCGACCCGCGGGACATCCCCGCCGACGAGCCTCCCCCCTGGATCGACGAACCCTGAGACACACCCCCGCGTGAACGCCCACGCACACAGCCAACCCAACCACGCGCCCAAGCCCCGCATCACGCCGTGCGGGGCTTTTGCATGCGCTCCCGCCCGTTTGCCGCCCCGCACCGCAAACGCCCCCAGATCGGCCTGCTCGGCGGGCTGGGCGGCGGATCATTGCGTACTCTGGCTCAACTTGTACCGACTTGAACCATTCTTTTTATTTTTGCCAAAAGAATGTTGCGACGTTTTGAATTCATGGTAAGCGTAAAGGCATGGAATCCGCAGCACTCCGACGCGCACGAACGCATCGCAGCCGCGGCCCAGGCCGCCCGCCCGGTTCGCGGCTCGACAAGCACGAGGACGAAATCCGGCAGTTGCTCGGCATGGGCCTGAGCCGCAAGCAGATTGCCGAACGGCTCGGTTGCAGCGAAGCATTGGTGGGCATGTGGATCAAGAAAGCCCGCAAACGCTGGTCGCTGGAGCGGCCGAATTTCGGATTGGTAAAGCCATGAAACCCGCCCCACCCGATCCTCTCAGTACGGCAATCTTGCTGGCAACTGCATGGAGCGGCTGGCGCGACAACGAGCACGCGATCATGCCGATGCTCCGCGCGGGGAAATCGCTCAACGACATGGCAGCCGCGCTTGGCTATTCTGCCTGGCGTGTTCGCAGTTGGCTCGAATACGGACGCCGCACATGGATCGAGGAAGGCCGCCGCGGCAAGGAGGTGGACGCCCTGGCGGCGGTGCTGGCCGATGAATCACCCGCGGCCAATCACGAGCAAGAGCTGTGGACGCTGGGCCACTGCGCTGCCCTGGACGAAGGGGCGGGCGAGGAGGAGGCCGAGCAGTTGGCCGACCGTTTCGTCGAACACGTAAACGCTTCTTACCACCATCCCAAAGAGGATCAAATGCCAAAGCAACACAAACAATCGCCCCTCCCCTTGCCGGTGATGAACTTCGGCGCCGACGGGGACCGCTACCCTTGCAAGCACGGACCGCAGCCCGCGGCCGGTTATCCGCAGCCGCCCGACATGATGACGTTTGATCCCGATCTCCCGTGGCAGGAATGTAATCAGCATGGAACGCCGGTCTTGAACACCCCGCCGCCGTGGCGCTTGTTCGAGCCGGAGGAGATTGTTGCCAACGCCCGGAACCACAATCAGGAGGGCTTGCCGCTGCCAATAATGGAATGGTGATACACGGGGCGGCGCGGCGTCGGCGACAGGCCCTCGACCAGCCTCTTCACGCACGCCGTTGCCTCCCCTTGATTTTCCGCAGCCGGCCCCGGCCATCCACAGCATCTACACACGGGTCGGAGCCGGATTTTCCTTTCCCCTCTCGGAGAACGCAATGACCACGACATACGCCGACCGCGACCGCATTGACAACTTCGACCGCGAACACGGTCCCCGCGAACTCGATCCGAAGTCTGATTACTTGTTCTACCGCGACGGCGCACGCCGCTACGTCCACTGGCCCTTTATGACCGCCCAGCCTGCTGATGACGAATACTGGCGACTTGACGCGCAGGCGTATCACTGCGAACTCCGCGCACGCCGACTCGCTCGGGATGCCCACGGAATCCAAGGCATGGAGCACGAGTTCTTGCGCAAGCATGGACTCGATGCCAGCAGCCACCCGGACGAATCAAACGGACCGCCAAGCGACTGCGGATACTCGCCCGGGCCGCCCGCGAGGAGGCCGTGGCGCTGCGCGAGGAACAGTTGAAGCACGCCCAACACAGCGATGCAAAAGCCGCCCACGTCAAAGCCAAGTTAGCCCGCCTGGAAAACACCGACGCCGAGACGGCCGAAACAAGCATTGGTTGAGTTGTGCCCCGTTCCCACCAGCAAGGAGACCCGCCCATGTCCGCCACGTTGCATTACGGCGCCGCCGAACGCTTGCAGCACTTTGAGAGCCGCCACGGAAAGCGGCCGGAGTACGACGCGAAACTCGGCTATTTGGTCTACGCCAGCGGTGCGTTGCGAGACATCGACAGCAACGGCTTGCTGTCCGAGCCGCACGCGGACCCGTACTGGCAGCTCGACATGCAGGCCCGCTACCAGGAGCTTCGAGCCGCCCGTTGCAGCCGGGAAGCCGCCGCGGTGGCGGCCCGCGATTACGACTGCATCGCCCGGCGCCGCATCGACGTGTGCGACGACGAAGGCATTGACGCATTGGCCAGCCGCCTGCGCAGCCAAGCGAGTGCCGCCCGCGTCCAGGCGGCGCGGCTGCGGCGGCAACAACACACATTGAAGGATTAACAACAGGGCGGCAGCGGCGGAGTTCGTAGGGGTTTGCTTCGTTCCCCGAGGGGAAACCGCCGCAAGCCGGTTTTGCGGGTCATTGCGGCCGGCTGCCGCCCTTTCACCGCCGGATTGCGTGGGGATTGGTACTCGACCACGCAGTCCGGTTTTTTTGATACAGCGGATGCCATCCGGGCGGTGGCGTCCGTTGGGCCGCTGGTTGCGGCCGGGCGCCGGTTCCCGTCGTCTCCTTCGGCTGGGCCGGCGTTTTGTTTGTGCAGCCCGGGGCCGCCTCGTCCATTGGAGTGTGACGAACGCCCGCCGAAAAAGATCAGGAAAACGCCCAAGGTTGGATTGCGCTGAACGAAGACACAGCATGAGAAACTTCTTCTCCCATGCCGTGACGATCTGCGTGGCGGTGGTCCTGGCGGTAGCGGCTAGCGGCTGGCTTGTCGGTTGGCTCGTGGGGTCTAGCCAAAGCCCGGTCGTCGGCACGGTGATACCGCTCGTGTTCGGATTGATCGCCGTCTTCACCTACCCCGCGCTGGCCAAGCACTTCCGGAACGAGAAGTTGTCACAGCTTGAGCTGGATGACTTGGGCCTCGACGCCAACCAAAGGGTGCGGCTGCGGTCGCGGCTGGACGTTGAAACCCGGCCGCCTTGGCTGCTCACCGTCTCGGCGGCGGCGGTCGTTGTCTTCTGTCTGGCGTGCGCGATCGGTGTGTGGCAGGGAATCGGATGGCGCGTGCCGACCTATCCGCCGCTGGACGAAATGGTCAGGGCTGCGGAAGTACCCGTGGACAACCTCAGTCCGCATGAAGCGGCCTTGCTCCACAATCTGCGGTGGAGATTGCGGGGCGCGGGCGTGCCGGTGGAAGACACGCAGGCTGCGTTCGCAGGCGTGGTACGGCAAATCTTTGCGCAGAACCCGACCGATGAATTCGGTAGTCGCGTCTACGCCTTGCACAATGCCATCGACTCGCTGACTGCTGAGTTGGAGGGCCGGGTTGCAACATACGCCCCCGTCAAGACCGTCACGTTTCCAACGCCGCCGCCAGCGCCAACGCCGCGCCCATTAGACCCGGGAGATTCCGTGCCGCCCGAGGCTCCAGGGGCGACATATCCCGCACCGGAAAGCGACGGCGATGGCGAACCACGCCCGCCGCAACCGCCAGCGGGATAGCCCGCACAGCCCGTTTAACGCGCTGCCGCGGCCGGGGCGGCGTTGGGCCGGGCAGACCGCCAAATCACACCATGCTCTCGGACTCGATTCGCAGCCTTCCGTCGCTCAACGGGTGCGTCGTCGAATCGAAAAAGTACAGCTCGTGCTCTTTAAGCTCCGCGCTTAAACGGTTTTTTGTGTCGATGATTTTGGCGCTGCCCATTGGCGGCCACACCGATATCGCAATCTGCCTGGGCGTCGCCCTACCAAGCCGCCACTTGTCGTATTTCCGCCATTGTTTCATCGCTTCTACGATGTGTTGGTCAAAGGTTTTGTCGAGCGCGCTGCCGAAAACGACCAAGGGACCGCGGTGAAAACATAGCTTCCAGTAGGCGAAGCTGAGGTAATCGTTGCGGCGGATGGAGCGGAGTTTGTCCGCTGAACTGCCCTCGGTGACGAAAAGGGGAATCCACTCGCCGGTGACATCAAATTGGGCCAACAAGCCGGTACCGTCCTCCTGGAACACCTTTTTCTTCGTGTTGCCGAACAGATCGTG
>JAHWKS010000154.1 GCA_019347795.1 Planctomycetota bacterium
AGCTCGGCGGCGCATGGCCCGTGGCTTTCACAAAGCGTGCATACTGCGCGTTCGTCACCTCGTACTTGTCGATCCAGAACCCCTTGAGCGACACCGTTTGCGCCGGCTCGCGCAGGCAGGCTTCCACGAAGTCGTCCACGGCTTGAGGATTTCCGGTAAGGGAGGCCAGCCCTTGAGCGTGGCTTCGCAACCGCGCTTCACTGGCGCCGAGCCAGGCGGGACCAGGCGGAATGTACACCATGCGTTCACGATCCGGCGCGGGGCGCGCGGTCGCTGCCGGCGAGGGAGTTTCGGGAGCCGCACCCTTCACCGGCGCCGGATCATCTTTGCCATCGAGCGAAAACATCCACGCCCCGCCGACGACGATCAGCAACATCGCCAAGGCAACCGGGAGCGGTGGAATGGAGGCGAAGAAGTTCTTTCCCTGCGTCCGTGAAGATCCGCGTGAAAAAGTTTCGGTACACTGCGATCCTGAAGCGGAACTGGGGGACGCGGTCAACTCGGGGACCGGTTTCCAGGGTACAAATGACGCCAAGTCTTCACCTGTGTCGCCAGCGCCCGAAACCGTATCTTGATGAGCAGGCGAAGCAACCGGAGCGCCACGGGCTGGCGCAGAGGGCGCTGATGAGGCCGGAAAAGAAGGCGTCGGGTGAGGACGTCGAGCATCGGCCTTGGGCGCCTTGCGCAGAAGATCCTCGATATCCTTCAGCATTTCGCCAGCGCGGCTGAAGCGTTCGCCCAGCTCGGGCGCCATGGCCCGCTCCACCAGTTTGCACACCGACTCCGGCAGGTCCGGCCGAAGGGACCCCAAGGGCAGCGGACGTTTCCCCGAGACGAGCTGACGGAACACCACGCCCCGCTGCCCGTCAAACGGCGGCCGTCCGGCCAAAAGCGAGTACAGGGTGGCGCCGACCGCGTATACGTCGGTCCGGGCATCGACGGTCAATCCCCGGGCTTGTTCAGGAGACATATAGGCGGGCGTTCCCACCACGCCGCCGGTCGCCGTGAGCCGCGCTTCAGAGTCGTCGCGCACGAGTCCGAAATCCATCACCACCACGTGCTTTCTCTTCGTTACGGACGATTTCTCCGTCGCCATGATGTTGCTGGGCTTGATGTCCCGATGGATCAGCCCTTGCGCGTGCATGGTGGCCAGTGCGTCGAGCACCGGATGAGCCAGCCGCAGCGCCGTTTGCCACGGGAAAGGCGCTCCATCGCTTTGAGCCGCGTGTCGATCGAGGACCTGGGCCAGTGTCTCGCCGTTGATGTACTGCATGACGATGTAATGAACATCGCCCTGCCGCCCCACGTCATGGACAGCCACCACGTTGAGATGATCGATCTTGGCCGCCGTTTGCGCCTCACGCCAGAATCGGGCAATGGCGTCGTCGCTGACGTTTTCGCGCGGGAGGACTTTAACCGCTCGCAGCGCATCCAACCGCACATGCCGGCCAAGATAGACCACGCCCATACCGCCGCGCCCTAATTCCCGCACCAAATGGCAATCGCCAAGCACCTGCCCCTGTTGGACCCCGCGGGGCATTGTCTCCGCGAGTCCAAACTTTAACGGCGCGTTGGGCAAAGTCGGCGCTAATTCTTCATGCTGCTTCAAGAAAGAGTAGAAGTCCGCTTGCAATTCAGGCGATTGCTGGAGCAGTTCCCTTGGATTGATGGGGCGGCCCGCCTCCTCGCCCTGCAAATACTGAGCAATCAGCCGGTCCAAGCGGGCTTCGCGCGAAGGCTCGGGTTGATTGGGGGTGTCGATCACATCGATCCTCTTTCCTCAAAAGACGCCAAGCGAGCGGATTTGTGTCGCATTTCCGTCTTTTTTGTGCGTGCCGATTCACTCCAGCGCAATGTTCGATTTTTTGAGCTTTTGAACTCCGCGGCGGATCAACCCCGCCACCTGATCGCGGTTGAGCGCCATGCGGTCGGCGATTTCCGACAGCGACAAGCCTCGTAGGTACTTCAGCTCTACCGCCTCACGCTGCGAGGGCGGCAATTGCTGAAGGCTGGCGAGCACGTGAAATTGCTGCTCGCTAAAGATGGCGTTTTCGCTGGGGGTGGGCTGGTTGGCCAAAATGGATCGATCGAAGCGCTGCGACGACCGCTCCAAGATTCCATGAATTTCCCGTTCGCGGGCGACATCGCGCTTGTCGCGGTGGAACTTGCGCTGCACGTCGCACAATTGCCGCTCCAAAATGCGCCGCAGCCAGGCTAAGAATTCCGCCTGCGAGTTTCCACGAAACTCGTCCCGCTTTCGGTACGCCTGAAGCAGCGTCTCCTGGACCACGTCGGATTCGTCAACTTTCTCGCGCAGCGATCGCGGCAAGGCCTGACGAGCGAGAACTCGCAGATAGTCTCGGAATCCCCGCCAATCATCCAAATCGCCCGACAGCTCCACGACGTACCTCCGCACGCAAGCTGGCCAGCATGATCCTCCAAGCTCGATCGCGACTACAATTCGCCCGTCAAACGAAAGATGGTGTTACCGCCTGGAATCGCAGGAACAGAGTGTTGGGCTAAGGTAGTGCGAGTATTGCTGAAGAGGAAATATTTTGAAACGGGTCACGGGCGCCAAGTGCAGGCCCGTCGCATGAAAGAAGCTACACCCTTCCAATGTCGGAGTCAATGATCATTTTCTGGGGGTGGCAATTTTTGGTGCCTTTAGGCAGTTAGGATGGCGAATGGACATGCTGTTTGGCGGGCGTTAGGGCAGCCGCGCCCAGACCACTTTTCCGCCTATTCAGAATTCTCGGTCCCGCGGATTTCGGCCATGTGCTTGACGAAAGCGGCATGCTCCGGTGAGGCGGCGCCTTGGCCGACCACCGCGAGCACGCTCGCCAAGTCGCCTCGCACCAGCGCCGGCGCGTCGAGCCAGAGGCCGGGAAAGATCGTGCTGCGGAAAAGGCCGTCCTCGCCCGGCGAGTGCGGACGAAACTCGTCTCCCTCCAGCACGAACCAATCGACTTCCTCGTCGAGCACGCGGTGCACGACGTACTCCCGCACGCCGCTTCGGCGGTAGGCGTTCAATTTGTCGTGCAAGTCGTAGCTGGCGTTGGAGACGGCGACCTCAACCACCAGCTCCGGGGCGGCGTCGACGTAGCCGTCCTCGCCGATCTGCGCCTGGCCGCCGCACGCGGGGTCGATCAGCAGGAGCAAATCGGGCTGCGGCTCGCTTGTAAGCTCCAACCTCGCCGTCGTGTTATCTCCCCCGCGAACTCCAGGGGTGGCGGCTTTGTAAACTCCCAACCACGTCGCGAGATTCAGGTGGGGCTCGCCGTGCGCATCGAGACGGACAGGGGATCGGCATATAGACGACTCCGTTGATCAACTCGGCCTTCACGCCGGGCGGCATCGCTTCATAGCGGCGCTCGAACTCGTCGCGCGTCAGCCGGTCGCCTTGCTCCAACGGCCGTGAACGGATCATGCCTGCTCTCTGCGTTACAAGGAGGACCAATACTCGATCGTCCTCCAGTATAGTAGAAAACTCGCAGGCTCTCCGCCCGGCCTGCGATTTGCTCTACGATTTGCTCCCTGCTGGCCCCGAACCGACGCTTCCCTCCACGAGTCGCATGGCTTCCCCTGCGGACGAACCGGCGCCCGTCTCGCACACCGGCGTGTTCACGCGCGAGCGGCTGACGGCGATCGTGCTGCTGGCGGTAACGGCGATCGCGCTCTACCTGTGCTACCGCATCGCCCAGCCGTTCTTGCCGGCGCTGACGTGGGCGCTCGCGCTGGCGGTGATCGCCCGCCCCGTGCACCACCGGATTGCGCGGCGGATTCCCTCCCGCAACGTCGCGGCGGCGATCTCGGTGACGCTGGTCACGCTCTTGATCCTGGCGCCGGTCGTGCTGCTGACCTGGCGGGTGGCCAGTCAGGCTTCGCGGTACGCCAGCTACGTCGAACAGATCGACGAGGAAGTGATCGAGGAGAAGGTCCAATCGATCGCGTCGGAGCATCCTCGGCTGAAGCAGCTAGTGGATTGGATGCGCCGCAATATGCAAGCCGAGCAGAGCATGCGGCGGATGTTCGCCGGCGTCGGGGGCGGACTCTCCTCGACCGTGAGCGGCACGTTCTGGGTGGCGGCTCAACTGCTGATCACGCTCTTCGTGCTGTTCTTTCTTTTCCGCGACGAGCCGCAGGCGATTGCCGCCGTGCGCGAAATCCTTCCGCTCCCCTCCGAAGAGAAGGACCAGGTGCTGGCCCGCGCCGACGACACCATTCACGCCACGATCTACGGCACCGTGGTGGTGGCCGCCGTGCAGGGTTTTCTGGGCGGGCTGATGTTCTGGTGGCTGGGACTGCCGGCCCCGGTCTTCTGGGGGCTGGTGATGGGGGCGCTGGCCATCGTTCCGTACTTGGGAGCGTTCTTCATCTGGGCGCCCGCGGCCGTGTGGCTGGCGATGGAAGGGGAGTTCGCCAAGGCCGCGATTTTGACCCTCTGGGGAACGGTGGTAGTGGGGCTGATCGACAATCTCTTGTATCCGATCCTGGTCGGCAAGCGGCTCCGGCAGCATACGCTGATCGCCTTCATCGCGATCATCGGCGGCCTGGCCGTGTTCGGCGCGTCGGGCATCGTGCTGGGGCCGGTGATTGTGACGATGACCGGGGCGCTCTTGAACATCTGGTGGCGCCGAACCTCCGCCGGCCGCGCCGCCGACGAGAATCACGCGGCGTGACTCCTAACCCACGGCAAAGTCAGTGAGCTGGCGGACGTTGGCGGGATGGAACCCCAACACGATGTCCTCCCGCGGAACGCCGGCGGACAATAACTCCTCGGCGATGGGGCGCGTCGTCCCGTCGTACTGGATCCAGATCTTGCCGCCGATGATGTCCACGTGCAGGACGCAGCCGTGAACGCGACGCTGCCCGTCCCAGCCGACGTGCATCACCTCGTAATGATCTTTCTCGGCGTCAACAATCGCCTCCGTTTCGATCTCTCCGTGCGACGGTTTGTAGCTGGCGTACTCCTCGATCAGCCTTCGCACGATTTCGCGATAGTTGTCTACTCGATCCATTGCACGATCCGGGGTGGGGCGTCATCGAAAATCAACACGCGAAGCTGCAGTCGGTCGATAAGGAACTGGCCAAACCGCTCCGAAAGCAGCCCCTCGTAAACGCGAAACGGCGCGGCCAAGTAAAGTTGCCGGTCCGGCTCTGTTTCTGCCAGGATTGCGCGGTAGACCGAGTATTGGCCAACCGCCTCTTCCAGGTCACGAATTGTCGAGGGGCTCAGGAAGCTCTGAATCTCCACGGCGATCCTGCGGCCGTGTTTTTCCGCCGCGACTGCTTGCTGTTCGGCGCCGAGATCGACGAATAGATCTTTACCGCCAAACGAGAGCGTCAATGGATCGTGCGTGATGATCCATCCATCGTCGGTTAACGCGCGAACAACGGCGTCATGATGAACGTTCTTGGCGGGCATGGGCAAACGATGCCTCGAATACCGAGAATCTTGCTCTCCTATTTTACCATGCTCCGCCAGCGCGGTTACTTGCCCGCCAGCGCCTCCTGGGCCGGATAGTCCTTGCCGCCGCGGGCGGCGAGGATCACCAGGATCAGGCCCAGGGCCATCATTCCCGCGGCGGTGTAGTAGGGCGTCTGCAGGCCGAGCCGCAGGAGCGGGATGCCCACCGCCGAGCCGACGATGCGGGCCAGGGCGTTCACGCTTTGTCCCACGCCGAGGATGGCGCCTTGCTTCTCGGGATCGGTCCGGCGCGAGAGGAGCGAGTTCAGCATCGGCTGCATGAAGGAGAATCCCGCCACGACCACCGCCAGTGCGATCAAGAGCATCGGCGCCGAAGAGCGCGACACGGCCGCGACCATCAGCATGAATCCGATCAGCTCCAGCCCCGCGCCGGTCGCCGCCAGCTTGCCTTCGTCAATGCGGCCGGCCAGCCGCCGCACGAGGCCGCCTTGCACCAAGGCGAGCGTGGCGCCGATGTAGGCGTACGTCAGAGACACCTGGCCCCAACTGAAGTCGAACGGATGCGCCGCGGCGGCCTCCGCCGTTTCTTCTCCTTTGATCAACAGCGAGAGGGTCGTCTCGAAGTTGGCGAAGGAAAAGACGCACACGAAGATCGCCAGCAGCAAGAGGCCGATCGAGGGGGTCGCGAGCGCCCGGCGGAAGCCGCGAGTATCGAACAGAAGACGATGGGCCCGCTCGCTGTCCGGCCGGAGCGATTCCGGAAGCAGGAAGACCGCCATCGCCAAAGCGATCGCCGAAAGCATCGCCGCCGCGTAACCCGGCCAAGGTCCCGGCGGCGCGCCTTCGTAGGGAACCGCCAGGTAGCCGAACAGCGGCCCGAAGGTGAATCCCAGCCCGAACGCCATCCCGATCAGGGCCATTCCCTTGGGCCGCTGCTGGAGCGTGGTCGAATCGGCGATGTACGCCTGCGCCGTCGAGATGGTAGCCCCCGCGATGCCCGCCCCCATCCGCGACGCCAGCAGCAGCCAGTAACTTTGCACCACCGTCGCCCAGCCGAAGAGCGAGTAGAAGACGACCGAGCCTCCCAGCCCGATCATCAGCACCGGCCGGCGGCCGATGCGGTCGGAGAGGCGGCCCCACATCGGCGAGAAAATCAACTGCATCGCCGAGAAGCTGGCCATCAGCCCGCCCAGCATCCAGCCGGAGGGATCGTCCACGAAGTGATCGGCGTAAATCGGCAACAGCGGCAACACCATGCCGAAGCCGAGCAGGTCGATGAACACCGTCAGAAAGATGACGGCCAGCGAGCCGCGAGAGCCGGAGGTGGATCGGTCGGGCATGTTCTTCCAATTGCGGCGAGAATCGGTAGCGCGGGTGAGGCCCCCGACATTACCAAAAGACGCCTCGCGAGCTAAGGCCCGCACGCCGATTCGCCCCTACTGTCCCACCCGCCAGTCCACCAGTTGCATCTCGACGGAGCGGCGATTGCGGAAGGTGTTGATGGTGGGGCGGTAGGCGATGTCGAGCGGACCGGCGGCGGCGAGGGCGTCGGCGCTTTCGCCGTGGTTGAAGCCGACTGCCCGCATCGTGAGGTTGTGCTGGCGGAGCTTGAGAGAGAGGTGCCGCTCTCCGCCGCCGATGCGGCGCGGCGGCGCGGCCAATTCGACCCGCGTCGCGCAGAGTATTGGCCGCGGATTGCCATGGCCGAACGGCGCCAGACGCTCGATGTCTTGGACCGTCTTGAGCGTGAGCTGGCAGAGGGGGGCTTCGGCGTCGATGAGGAGTTCGCTTGAGCCGTCCGCCTGCGACGTTTCGCTGGCGACGTATTCGCAGAACGCGGAGCGGAAGGCGTCGATGTTCGCTTCGGCGACCTTCAGCCCCGCCGCGGCCGCGTGACCGCCGTAGCCTTCCAGCAGTTCGCCGCACGACGCCAACGCCCGGTAGAGGTTGCAGGCGCCGGCCGAGCGGGCCGAGCCGGTAGCCGGCTTCACCCCCAACGGATCGAGCGAGAGCATCACCACCGGGCGATTGTACTTCTCGGCCAGGCGTCCGGCGACGATGCCGATCACCCCCGCGTGCCAGCCGCGGTCGGCCAGCACCAGCGCCGGATCGCGATCGGGTTCGTACTGCTCGACAGCCTGCTTGTTGGCGGCGTGATAGATCTTCCGCTCGATCGAGCCGCGGTCCTCGTTCAGTTGATGGATATAGCGGGCCAGCGAGTCGGCTCGCTCGGGATCGTCGGTGGTGAGAAGGTCGATGCCCAGCCGGGCCTGCCCGAGTCGGCCGGCGGCGTTCAATCGCGGGGCGAGCGTGAAGGCGATGTCGTCGGCGTCCCAGCACGGTTTCTGATCGAGCTGGGTGACCTGCATCAGCCGCGCGAGTCCCAGCGGAGGGCTTCTAAGACTCGACAAGCCGGCCCGCACCAGGAGCCGGTTCTCATCGAGCAGCGGGACCACGTCCGCCACGGCGCCCACGGCCGCCAGCCCGGTGGCGCCGATCAGAAAGCTCCGCATTTCGGGGCTGACCTTCTTGGCGTTGCTAGCCCGCTGACACAGCGCCCAGGCCAGTTTGAATGCGACGCCGGCGCCGCACAGTCCCGCGAAAGGATACGGCCGGCCGGGAAGGGCGGGATGCACGATCGCGGCCGCGTCGGGCAGTTGCGGTCCCGGCTCGTGATGATCGGTGATGATCAGCTCCAGCCCCAGGCGCCGGGCCGCCTCGGCCTCGGCGACGCTGCCGATCCCGCAGTCGACGGTGATCACCAGCGACGCGCCGCGAGAGGCGATCAGCTCCAGGGCCTCGGCGTTCAGGCCATAGCCGTCTTCGAGGCGGTTGGGGACGTGGTAGTGCACGTCGGCGCCCCAGAGCCGCAGGCAGCGGACGAGGATCGCCGCTGCCGTCATGCCGTCGGCGTCGTAATCGCCGTAGACGTAGATCCGTTGGCTTGCGCGGACGGCGGCGTGGATGCACTCGACCGCCTGCGTCACCCCGGGAAGCTCTTCCGGCTCGCGGAGCCCGCTGAGCTTGGCCTCCAGGAAGCAGCGGGCGTCGGCGGCGTCGCACACGCCGCGGGCGATGAGCAACTGGGCCAGCACCGCAGGCAAGCCGGCCGATCGCTCCAAGGCGGAGATCCGGTGCGCCTCGTGCGGGCGGATTCGCCAGCGTTTCTGCATTCGCTCCCTCGGGAATTCGTAGCCTCGAGGTTCCCCACCCGGCCGCTACCGCGTCCGACCTCCCCGCAGGGGAGGTGAAGGGCCCGAGGGAAAACCGGCGTCCTTCGTCGCGTCACGGCGCTGACGCTTCGGGCTTCCAGGTTGGCGGCGCGGCGTTAGGTTCGCTCGAGAAATAACTGTCGTTCGAGCTTACCCCGCCCCACCCGGCCGCTACCG
>JAHWKS010000155.1 GCA_019347795.1 Planctomycetota bacterium
ACCTGGTCGAGGTTTCGCCGGATGTTCGCCCGCCGGTGTGCCGCATCATGGACTGGGGGAAGGCCCAGTACGAGCGGAAGAAAAAGCAGAATGGCAGCGGCGGCCCAGCCCGCCGCACGCAGATGAAGCAAATCCGGCTGCGGGCTAAAACGGGGGATCACGATATCGACTTCAAGGTCCGCCGGGCCGAGAAGTTTCTCCGCCGCAACGACAAGGTGAAGGTCAACGTCATGTTCCGCGGCCGCGAGAACGCCCATCGTGAGCGCGGTCAGGAGATGCTCGCCGAGATCGTCGAGACGCTCCAGGACGTGGCCGCGGTCGAGAAGCCGCCGAGCATGGAGAACCGCCGCGTGATGTCGATGGTGCTGGCGCCCAAGAGTTGATCGCGTCGCGGCCGGGCACTACGCCGCGACCTCCTCATCGGGTGGTCCGAGACTGGAGAAGACGGGAACGCTCCAATTCCGCCGCTTCGGCAAGGCGGGCGCGTGGCGGACCCAACTAACTTCACGGCCGAGTTGCGCCGCACCGCGGAGTCTCCTGAGGCGCCGCCTCGGGTTCAAGACGCCGTAGAAGGCGCCGGCGCTTCGGGCCGTCTTATCGGCCGTGGCGGCGGCTTTGCTTGCGGCGGCGGCGCACCAGCGCGTCGGAGCGGGTCGGCTTATAGCCGTGATGGATCGCGAACCACTCGGCGTAGCGCTCGCGGTCACGAGTGCTGCTGTTGCGGTCGTCCAGCAGGTGACCGATCTCGTGGATCAGCACGTTGTTGAGGTAAAAATCCTTAATCGCATCTTGCGTCCAGCGCAGCCGCCAACGTTTGCGCGACACCTGCTCCCAGCATCCGCCGTACATCCGGGCCTCGATCAGCTCGGCCGGCGTCGGCGGTCCGGTGTAGTGCTCGATGAGGTCCGCCTCCATCGGATAGAGATACACGGCCTGCCCCCACTGCATTCCATAGCAGGGATACGCCCGCTGCTTTCGCGTCAGGCGGCTCAGTTGCACCACTTCCAGCGGCTCGAGCATGTGCTCAGGAAGCCGCGCCAGACGCCGGCGAATCTCTTCCGGGGTGACCACGTGCTGAAAGCCTGCCGCCGGCTTCTGCACGACGATGCGGTACCCTTCCGCCTGCGTCTCGCTCGGTTCATGCCAATCCTCCGGCGGCGTGAAGGGGGTCTGGTGGAGCACGATGCCCCGAGAGCGTTTGCTCGCGGGGTTTCCCACCCGTCGCCGCGCGGCGCGGACCATTGTATTCCGCTGCGAGACGTGACGATTGCGAACGCGATAAGAGTTTCTGCGGTTCATATGCATTAAGTTGCTGTCGCAAGGGAGCAAAATCTGGCTTCTTATCTGACTATAGTCGCGACGCCCTCCAGCTTCACGCGTCGGCTACGGATCTGAAGTGGGCGCGCTCTACTCGCGAATACGTAGTCTGGCGTAATCCATTGGACCAGACAGGGCGAAATCGCCCGAAGGCGGGCGATCACATCAGTCGCCGCACAATGCTAGAGGCGGCGACCCGGCCGATTCAAGGGTCGCGGCGCAAGTGGCGGCGCGCCGCATCATTGCGGAGCGAGATTTGGGGTGGACGTTCGCGATTTTGAAAAACCCCTCGGATGGCGGTATCCCTGGGGCGGTCACTGCCTGGATCGACTTGCCCCCCATAGAGCTTCCACAGCACAATTACAGCAACTAGAATAGCCACTCCGCTGATGGCAGCCAGCACCCAGGTCCACGGCGCCGTTTTTTTCTGCCGCCGCAGTTCCAGCCGCGACGAATTCCGTCCCGGTCCGCTGGAACGGGCATCGAAGAGCGTCCCCAAGTCGCCCAGCTCGACCTCCCCGCTATCGTGAGGCCGGCTTGGCCGAGGCTTGTCGGTCGCGTCGTCCGACCTTCGATTCGACTGCGTATCCGCCTTCGCCGATGACGGACTTGAGCCTGCAGCAACCGCGGCGCCGGGAGAGGCCTCGCGCGCAGCCGGTTTGGCGCGCAACGGCGCGGGGCCGCCCGAGCGGCTGTCAGCCTCATGCAGGCGCAACGGCGGAAGCGGCGACTTGCTGCCCGCAGCGCCGTTGAGGTCTTCGGCCTTCATCTCCGCGGCGCCGGTCGCCTTCTCCTCGCCCGCCGGCACACTCGGCTGATACTGCTGACGCCACTGGTTCAACTGCTGCGCGACTTCGGCGGCGGTCTGCGGGCGATCGTCGGGATTTTTCGCCATCATGCGGTTGCAGATGTCGATCAACGCCGCGGGACAGTCGGGCCTCTCCCGCTCGACGGGAGGCGGCTTCTCCGCCTGATGCCTGGCGATGCGCTGCGCCAGCGAACCCTCTGCGAAGGGCGGATGGCCGGTCAGCAGAAAGTACAGCGTGCAGCCGAGGCTGTAGATGTCCGCGCGGTGGTCCACGTGGTGGCTGCTGAGGGCCTGCTCGGGCGCCAGATAGTCGGCGGTTCCCAGCACGTTCTCGTTATGAGCGATCGTGAGCGACGCCGTTTCGTCCTCGGAGAATAGCGCCAGCCCCAAGTCCAGGATCTTCACCACCCCGCGCTCATCCAGCAGGAGGTTGGCGGGCTTGATGTCGCGATGCACCAGTCCCGCCTCGTGGGCGTGCTGGAGTCCGCGGGCCGCCTGAGCGATGTGCTCTGCCGCGTCGGCCGGGTCCATCTTCTGATCCCGTCCCGCGAGGTCCTTCACAATCTGCGCCAGGTCGCGGCCTTTGACGTACTCCATGACGAAGTAGTACTGATCGCCTTTGTTGTCGATATCGTATGCGCGAACGATGTTGGGATGATCCAGCGCCGCGGCGGCCTTCGCCTCGCGTTTGAAGCGGCCCAAGTAGGAGGAATCCTCCACCCGGTCGCGCGGCAGCACCTTGATGGCGTGCAGCCGGTGCATCATGGTGTGTTGAGCGAGATAGACGGCGCTCATCCCGCCCGAACCGAGCCGGTCCAGCAGTTTGTATTTTCCGAGGAAGAAGCCTTTGTATTTCTTGTCGAGCAGCTTTTCGCAATGCCAGGGGGTGAGCAGTTTCCGCTCGATGAGAAAGTCGGCCAGGGGGCGCGCATCGTCCTCGGCCTCGCCGGCGTGTAGGCTCTGGTACTCCTCCAGCGCCTGGTCCAATTGGGCGGTTGCGATCAATTGGCTGCGCCGCACCAGGTCGGTGAATTGTTGGGCGCTGATCCAAGCCATGTTTGAGCCGTCTATGGCGATAAAATGGCGCCGCCGGGCCGCGCTCGCCGGAGCGACAAGAAGAAGCCTCCAGAAGGCCGGCGAACGCAAATTGCGAAAAGGATAAACCAACACGCGCGGCCGGTAAACCACGCTCTCTATTCTACACCTGGCCTGCTGCGGCGCCAAAGCGATTGGCCCCGCGGCAGCCGGATTGTCACACTTGGCGCCGCTCGCGGCCATTCCTTGTCGGGGCCGCTTCGCCAATAATGAAGTAGTAGGATTCGTTTGCTCGTCGCGCTGCACTCTTCGGTTTGATGTCCCTCCCCTATTCTGATCACGATTCCAGCCTGGGGCTGGAGGTTCCTGCGATTGGGGTTCCCGGCGAAGGGGCCGCGACGGCGCCTTTGCCGGTGTTCGCGCTGGATTCGGACGAACCGCTGCCGATCGATCCGGCGGCCTTGGACGCGCCGCGGCGCGGCGTCGGTGCGGAGAAGTCGCCGATCGCGGGCGCCGCGCCCAAGCGTGCGGGGACGCCCTCCGCGGCGCCCGAGCAGCGCGGCGGCGAGATGTGGCTCGACGGCGATGTGGTGATGCTGGCCTGTCCCGACTGCCGGGCGCCGATGACGGTGCGGCTCTGGCTGATGATCGCCGACTGCTGGCGATGCGGAACCTGCATCGAACTCTCCGAAGAGCAGCAGCGCCAGGCCGAGCGGCTGCTGCGGGAGCGCGAGGCTCGCAAGCGGGCGCAAGTCGGCTCACAATCGGCCGGTCGTCCGCAACCGGCGCCGTCGCGGCAGCCTCCCTCCGCCGCGACGCCGCGTCCGGCGAAGGCGCCGGCCCCGAGTCGCGTTTCCGCGCCTCCCGAACAACGCAAGACTCGTCCGGCCCCTCCTCCTCCCCCGGCTCGGGACAACGGCCACGCTCCGCGGAGACAGACGGCGCCCGCGCCGCCGCCGAGCCGCTCGGCGGGCGAACTCCATCAGGCGTACCAGCGGCGGCGGTTCCAGTCGTGGTTGGGGGACACGCCGGCGTGGCTGATCAGCCTGATTCTGCACCTGATCCTGATCACTCTCTTGGGCCTCTTGACCTTCGAGGCGCCGGAGGACCCGCGGTTCATCACGCTCTCCAACAGCGTCAGCCGGGAGGTCGTCGAGGGAGACAACACCCAGCCGATCGATCCGGAGAACGAATTCGTCTTCGACCTCCCGCTTCCGCAGGATGCGAACCTCAACGATCCCGAGGTCCGCGAGGCCATCGTCCGGGCCGATCAGGACGCCCGCGAGCTGCGCCTTCCCGAAGATGCTCCCGATCCGCATCTTCCGGACTTGGAGAACGTCAAAGAGCAGCTCCGCTCCAGCGAGTTCGCCGAGCGCACCCTCGCCGCCCGCGATCCCCGGGTGCGGACCGTGCTGGTGGAGCAGGAAGGAGGCACCACACTCACCGAGGCGGCGGTCGCCCGCGGATTGCGATGGCTCGCCCGCCAGCAAAAGGCCGACGGGCGATGGGTGCTCGACGGCGGCATAAAGAGCGACGCGGCGGCCACGGCGCTGGCGGTGCTCCCCTTCCTCGGCGCCGGGCAGACGCACCTCACCGGCCGATACCAGAAGGAGGTGGCGGGCGGATTGCGCTGGCTGCTCCAGAATCAGGGCGAGGACGGCGACCTCGCCCGCGGCTCCGGCGGCAACTCGCACATGTACGCCCACGGGCAAGGGGCGATCGTCCTCTGCGAGGCCTTCGCGATTACCGGCGACGAGCAACTCCGCATTCCGGCTCAAAAGGCGATCGACTTCATCGTCGCGGCCCAGCACCCGGCCGGCGGCTGGCGGTATCATCCGGGGCAGGCGGGAGATACGAGCGTCCTCGGCTGGCAGCTTATGGCCCTGCAGAGCGCGCGGGCGGCGAACCTCACCGTTCCCCCCGCCACGTTGGAGAACGCGAGCCAATATCTTGACTCGGTGGCCAGCCACGACGGCTCGCTGTACGCCTTCATTCGCGGCCTGAATCCGACCGAGGTGATGTCCGCCGAGGCGATACTCTGCCGCATGTACCTGGGCTGGACGCTCAACGACGCGGGGCTCGCTCAAGGCATCCGCTGGCTGGCCGACAACCACCTCCCCAGCGACAGCCGGCCGAACATGTACTACTGGTACTACGGCACGCAGGTCTTCCACCACGCCGGCGGCGAAGACTGGGAGCGCTGGAACCTGCACATCCGCGACATCCTGGTGAACTCGCAGGAGAAGCGGGGCGACCTGGCGGGAAGCTGGAAGCCCGAGCACCATCACGACCGCCCCGGCGGCCGCATCTACTGCACCTCGCTGGCCGTCTGCACCCTGGAAGTCTACTACCGCCACACCCCGATCTTCCGGCAGATTGATTTAGACTGACGATTCCAGCCCGTTTGAAGGAGCGATGGGCCTTGACGGCGCCTGAGCTGTTAGCGAATCGGAATAAATTCGATTCGATTGCGCATCTCCTCAGGGCTTAGCACCTTCGCGATCGCTTCCAGATCCCTCACCGCCTGACCAATGGTGATCTTGAGCTGGTGCGCGTAAATCACGCCCGCGAATTCGCGCCCCGTTTCCAACCAGTTGTGAGCCAGGACAAGGAAATCCTCATCCTGAGAAAAAACGGCCCGTCCCAATGATGTCGCGCGCTCCAGGACCGCGTCATCGTCCTCCGCGGCGCGGCCGTCATCTTGAGCCGTGAGAACGTCGATGCCGCGCCGCTGCAGTCCCTCGGTAATCGCCGAGGGAATGTGGTGATCCATATAGAGCGGAACAGCCATGTCGTGCTACGCTCCGCGCCGAATTCGTGCGGCGATCGGCGATTCGCCGAGCTTCTCCTGAATTTCGGCGACGCGATCCAGCCCTTCCTGAATGGCGCGGTCGAGCTCATCGCGATGGTCATAGTAGTACGCCAACGCGGAATGGATCTGGCCGAGCGTGAGGTGTGGGTGCTGGCGGTGGATTTCATCCGCGTCCCAATGATGGGCCAGGCGATCCAAAGCGACCTCGATCACCTTCGTTTGCGTCCCCGACACGATCGGAACGCCCTCGTCGGTCAGTTCAACGTGAGGATAGGAAACGGTAGACATTGGGCGCTCGCTGTTCGGGATAGTCACATCTCGCCTTCCCAAGTTTATGCTACGCCGAAGCGGGAACAAAATCCCACTCCAACGCGCGACAAATAGCCGGAGACCAACGCGTCTCCGGAGGCGCATCCAAAGACTCTCAATTCCCCCTCAATACCCCGCCTCCCCCGGGGACGCCTGCATTCCCCGGGTCGGGTTGTAGTGCTGGTAATCCTGCACGAGCCAGCGATCTCCGTCTTTCACGAACGTCACTTCGACGTACCGCGGATAACGCTCGTTGTGGAGCTGCAGCTCGGGGACGGTCAGGATCACCATCACGTTGAACCGCGCCTCGGCGGTCGGCGGGGAACGCTCGGGGAAGACCTCGATCTCCAGGTTCGGCTTGATATCGACGTCCTGAAACTCCACCCGACGCAGCTCCGTGCTCGCATGATGCACACCGGCCGCCCGCGGCGAGATGTGGCTTAGCGCCCCGTCGATGTCGTTGCGCTCCACGGCCGCGGCGATCTCAAAGAGCACCTCTTCCACCTGCTCGCGATCGGTCACCACCCATCGCTCCACGGCGATCAAGGCGATGAGGATCACCACCGCGGCCAGCACGGCGGCCAGCAATCCCCGCTGGCCGGTCTTTACATATCCGACGGCCAAGGCGATCACCACAATGCCCCCCATCACCAGGATCGGCAGCGATTGCTCCACCAGCCACGTCATGGCTTGCAACCTTTCTCTGCGGGAGACGACGGCGCCGGCGATTCAGGCGTCCCCCGGCGCCGGCGCCAAAGCATAATCCAGGAGACGATCCACGCCGCGCCCAGCAGCACGAACAGCGGTCCCAGCGGGATCACCGTCTGCGACGGCGTGGAGAGCGGCGTCTGCGGCTCGCGGCCCGCGGCCTGCTCGGCGGCACGCTGGCGGCCTTGCACCTTCCGCTCCAGTTGCGCCTGCCGCTCCAACACCCGCGGCCGCATGACCGTCAAAACGATCAAGGCGAAGGTGGCGAAGAGGTAGACCCAGAACCAGGGGGAGTCGGAGAGCGGCGGCCGCCGCGGCGCCGATGCGTTCATCCCCTCACTGTACGGCAACGCCGAAAAAGTTGCGACCGGCCGCCCCGCTGTTTAGACTACTCGCCGAGGGCGCCGGTCGAACGCCGCGGCGCCGCCAAGCCGCATCACCTTTGCCCGCCGAATACCATGCGCCACGCCCGCTTTGCTTATGCACTTGCATTGTGTTCTCTGTTCCACGTTTTGCCCCATTCGCAGTCGGCGGAACTAGTGCGGCTCACGCCGGAGAATTGGGATGAGTACGCGCCCCAGGGGAAAGAGGTCGATCGCATCTATGGCGATTACGTGATGCGGAATGATCGCATCATCGCCGTGATCGCGCAGCCGGTGGCCGGCCGGAATGCGAACATGACGGTGCAAGGAGTGCGCGGGGCGGTGATCGACCTGACGCTGCGGGATGCGGAGAACGATCAACTCAGCGCCTTCTATCCCACCGCGGCCCGCTTTCCGCTTTCGCTGCCAGCGGGGAAGCGAGCCGGCGCCGCGGCGACCAAGGGGGACCGCGTCACGCTGACGCTCGGCGCCGAGGCCGCCGAGGGCCAGCCGGCGGTGACCGTCGTTTACGAGCTTGCCGACGGTTCGCCGGCGCTGGCGGCGACGACCGTTTACGAGAATCCGCATGACAAGCCGCTCGAAGTCGAACTGGTGGACGCGGTGCGGGCGGACCGCAGCTTCACGATGAACGTCGATCAGGACCGCGGGCTATTCTGGGCGTATGACGAGTGGTGGAAGCAGGCCTACGGCGTGATGGCCGAAGATCACGCAGTGAAGCTCACCGGCGGCGGCCGGCCTTTGCTGCACTACGAGAAAGACGGCGCGCCCGGCGTGCTCCTGGCGCCGCAGCAGAAGCACGCGCTGGTCCGCCGCGTTTTCCCGGCGGAGAACACGCTCGACCTGCTGGCCATCGCCGACGAGCTTCGCGGCAAGCAGACGCAGCCGGCGACGGTCGTCGTAAATGATGAGGCCGGTCCCATCGCCGGCGCCTTCATTTCCTTCAGCCGCGAGGGGAATCGCTACGGGCAAGGCCGCACCGACGAAGAGGGCCGCCTCGCGACCCGCGTCCCCGCCGGGAGTTACGAAGTCGCCGTGGAAGCCGTCGGCCGCGCGAAGCAGACGATCACGATCGACGCGACGTCGCCCGTCGAAGACATCATCGAGATGGAGCAGCCCGGCTACGTGACCGCCAACGTCACCGACGACGCCGGCAACCCGATACCCTGTAAGGTCGCCTTTCGCGGCGTCGAGGGAACGCCCGACCCCAACTGGGGTCCCGACACGTTCATCTACGGCGTGCAAAACCTCCGCTACACGCCTAACGGCCGCTTTCGCACCGAGATCGCTCCGGGCAAGTACCGCGTCGCCGTCAGTTACGGACCGGAATACGATGCCGTGTTCGCCGAGATCGACGTGCTCCGGGGCCAGGAGACGAACATCACCGCGACGCTTCGGCGCGTGGTTGATACGCGCGGCTGGGTGAGCAGCGATTTCCACAGC
>JAHWKS010000156.1 GCA_019347795.1 Planctomycetota bacterium
GAGGAAGGCGAGACTTATTTCACCGACGCCTTCGGGATTATTTACCGCTTCACGGGCAAGTGAGGGATTGAGTGTCGGGTGGCGGGTGGCGGCGGAGCGCAGCGACGCCCCAGCGAGATCCGGCGCCGTGCTGGGGCGTCGCTACGCTCGGCCGCCACCCCTACGAAGCGCGCTTGACGGAGTGTATCCATGCCGCACGATTATTCTTATCGCGACATCGCGAAGATGATCGATCACTCGTTGCTGCAGCCGACGCTGACGGACGAGGAGCTGGAGGCCGGCTGCCGGCTGGCGCTGGAGTACGACGCGGCCAGCGTCTGCATTAAGCCGTACTACCTGAAGCGGTGCGCGGAGTTGCTCTTCGGGAGCGACGTGCGGGCCAGCACGACCATCGGCTTTCCGCACGGCGGGCATACGATCGCCATCAAGCTCAAAGAAGCCGAGCAGGCGCTGGACGACGGCTGTCAGGAGCTGGATGCGGTGGTGAATATCGGAAAAGTGCTCAGCGGCGATTGGGAGTTTGTGCGGTCGGAGATTGTGCAACTGACGCGGCTGGCCCATGATCGCGGGCAGAAGATCAAGTGGATCTTCGTGAACTGCTACCTCCAGGACGAGCACAAGATCCGTCTTTGCCAAATCTGCGGCGAGGCGAACGCCGACTGGGTGAAGACCTCGACCGGCTACGGCAGCGGCGGCGCCACGCACGACGACCTGAAGCTGATGCGTCGCCACAGTCCGCCTCACGTGCAGGTGAAGGCGGCGGGCGGGGTGCGCACCTTCGACGCGCTGTTGGAAGTCCGCGCTCTGGGCGTGTCGCGCGTCGGGGCCAGCCGCACGGCGGAGATCCTGGATGAATGCCGCAGGCGGCTGACTGAAGAGTAGGGGCAACCGGAAGGGGTCGGGAATGTTTTTCGGTCATGGATCTTGCGATGTCGCAAGACCATCGGCCGAAAAACATTCCCGACCCCGTTGTTGGCGCACAAGAAACGACCGCGGGCGCGGCTCGTTTGAGCCGCGCCCTGCGGTGAGGTTCGCTCCGTTGCCGGACCTTGCCGGAGATCAACAGTTCTTAGTAGGACACGCCAGCGGAGAAGGTGAAGCCGCCCAGACCCACGTCCGAGTCGCCGTCCCACAGCCCTTCGTTCTGAACCAACAGCGGCGGAAAGTGGCCGCCGAAGCCCTCGCCGCCCTGGTTGAAGGCGCTGGAGAAGGCATACCAGTGCTGCCATTCCAGACCGCTGCGGGCGAAGAGCACCGCGCCGTTGGCCAGCTCATAGTTGACTTCCGAACCGATCGCCAGCTCGAGCATCGCTTGCGTGGTATCGAGAAGCTGAACGTTCTGCGTGTGCGCGCCGGCGGGAGCTACGCCAGTGAGGGCGCCCGTCACTGGGTCTACCACGGGACCCAAGGACTGACCGTCCTGGTTGAACAATTGCTTATCGCCTTGGACGACGGCGAAGCGAGCCCGAGCGTAGACCAGGCCGAGGCCGAGCGAGCGGCGGGCTTCCAGGCCCACGATGCCGCCCAGGGCGTCCACGCCGATCCGGCGGTCATCGCCCTCGCCCACGTCGATCATCTGCTCGCGGAAGTTGGTGAAGCGGAGACCGCCGCTCACTTCCAAAGCCCAAACGTCATTCAGCTCGAACGCCTCAAAGCCTTCCACGTCGATGGTCCACAGGTCCACGCCGATACCGTCGCCGGCGGCCGCGTTTTCCGCGCCTTCGAAGTGATCATACTCGAACCAGCGGACGCGGGCGCCGAAGCCGCCGGGGCCCGAGAGGCCCAACGTGTAGCGTTGAGCGGGTTCGAAATCGAATTCGGTGTTCTCTCCCGCGTCGCCGCCGATGCGCACTCCGTCGGCGCGGTGGTAGCGGAGGAACAGCAGCTCGGCCTCGCCGAAGAAGCCGATGCCGCCGGCGCCGTCACAGCAGCCGGCGCCGCAGTTGTTATAGCAGCAATCGCCGCAAGCATTCCAACAAGGGTTGCAGATGTCGCCGCAGCCACAGGCGTTGCCGGCGGCGGCGTAGTCGGCGGCCACGCCGCTAAACGCGACGGCGAAGGCGGCGACCAACGAACGGCTCAACAATTTCATCTCAATACCTCCGTGCAAGGACCGAGGGCGAACTTGGGTCGCGGCGCAGGCCGCGGGGGTCACGCCCGTGGGGATGTGCGATGTTGTTCCGGCCCGCCTATCGGTCGGGGCCTCCGTGCCAAGCGGCGGTTCCGGCGCGCCGCATGGGTCGCCGGCGCCCGCCGATATCCTCGGCGGGTTACACACCGCAGCAAGCGATCGTCGGAGGAAAGCATCGTCCAGGGGCTTGGAGAGAAGTCACGATTTCGTCGGCGCCCGGCGCCAGCGCCACGACCGCGCCAGCCGGCGTCAGCGACACAGGCGGCGCCGGCGCACCTTGCCCGAGAAACCGGCGCCGCCCGATCATGCCGCAGCGCGGCGCCTCACCGTTACAATCCGAACCCGCCGCCCCGCACAGCCGCCATAACCGGCGCCGACGGCTCGTCTCGCCGAGTGCCGTCGACCGAAATACCAGCCGCGACGCGCTAGCGTCCGGTTCGCACCTGGAACCCGGGAATAAGTCGGTGCGGCGCGGATCGAAGAGATAAAAGGGCTCGGGTGCGCGCCGGGGCGGCCGATTCTCGCGCGGGAGGCGCTTCCTGATTCAATTGTCAAGCTTTCCCTGACCGATTCCCTTTCAGGAGAGAGCCCGCCGCCGGTTGTTCCCCTTCTGGGCGGGCCGTATAATTCTCCTGGACGATGGTCAGATTTTTATTGCGGAGTTGGGGGTTTTGTCCGATAAGCCCAAAATTCTCTGTGTGCGGGGGCGGGACAGCGACGGCGCGCCGCTGCCGCCCGACCTGCTCGAAAAATACGAGGTGGTCGAGGTCCAATCCTCCCTCCGGGCCCTGGCTCGGCTGACGCGGGAGAATTACGCGGGCATGTTCGTCATGTCCGACCATCTCCAGGACGTGCTGCAGATCGGCCGGCTGCTGCAGAATGACCGCATCCTGGACGGCATGCCCGACGGCGTGGCGCTGTTGGACATGGAGAACGTCATCATCTGGTCCAACCAGCAGATGCGGCGCTGGTCCAATAGAGACGTGGTCGGCCAGAACTTCTACGCAGCGCTGGACAGCCCGGAGATCCTGGGGCCGGACTTCTGCCCCTTTCACACCGCCCTGGCCACGGGCCAGGCCAGCGGATCGACGCTTAAGGCGGATGAGAACCGCTATTACCACGTTCACGCGGCGCCGGTGCTGGACGAGGGGGAAACGCCCCGCCACCTGATCGTCACCGTGCGGGACGTGACCGAGGAGATCCTCCAGCAGCAGAAGCTGGCCGCCATCCACCGGGCGGGGATCGAACTGGCGGACCTCACGCCCGAAGAGGTCTTCCAGATGACCGTGGAAGACCGCATCGAGCTTCTCAAGGCGAACATCCTGCACTACACGAAGGACCTCTTGAACTTCGACGTGGTGGAAATCCGCCTGCTGGACGAAACCTCCGGCGCGCTGCAGCCGCTGTTGGCGGTGGGCATGGACGACGCGGCCGCCCAGCGGCCGCTCTTCGCCCGGCCGCAAAAGAACGGCGTAACCGGGTTTGTCGCCGCAACCGGCAAAAGCTACCTCTGCGAGAATACGGCGGAAGACCCGCTGTACATTCGCGGTTTCACCGGCGCCAAGAGTTCGCTCACGGTGCCGCTGATGCTGCACGATCACGTGATCGGCACCTTCAACGTCGAAAGCCCCGAGCCGCGGGCCTTCACCGAGAGCGACCTGCAGTTCCTGGAAATCTTCTGCCGCGACCTGGCGGTGGCGCTCAACACGCTGGAGTTGCTGGTCGCCCAGAAGGCGAACACGGCGCTGGAAAGCTGCGAGGCAATTCACCGCGCCGTCGCGCTGCCGGTGGATGAGATCCTCAACGACGCCGTGAACGTGATGGAGCGCTACATCGGCCACGAGCCGGCCCTCGTGGAGCGGCTGCAGCGGATCTTGCGGAACGCCCGCGACATCAAGAAGACGATCCAGAGCGTCGGCCGGAGGATGACGCCCGCCGAGGCGGTCCCTTCCTCGGTGCAGGTCGAGGCCCGCCCCAAGCTGCGCGGCTGCCGGGTGCTGGTGGCCGACGCCGACGAGAGCGTCCGAAGCGACGCCCACGAGCTCTTGGAGCGGTACGGCTGCGAGGTGGAGACGGCGCACGAAGGCGAAGAGGCGATCCTCATGGTCCGGGCCATCGGCCGCGAGGCGCAGTACGACATCATCATCGCCGACATCCGGCTCCCCGACCTCAGCGGCTACGAGCTGTTGATGCGGCTCAAGACGCTGATCGAGGCGCCGCCGCTCATTCTCATGGCCGGCTTCGGCTACGATCCGGGGCATTCCATCGTCAAGGCCCGCCAGGAAGGCCTTCACCCCAGCGCGGTGCTCTACAAGCCCTTCCGCCGCGATCAACTGCTGGGCACGGTGGAGACGATCCTCGACGTCTCACGCAACCTGGCGAAAGCGTAATCGGGCGTCGTCGAGCGACGAAAGCGCGGCTGGCGGCGGAGCGGAGCGACGCCCCAGCCGTCCCTAGCTGGGTCGCTGGGGCGTCGCTTCGCTCCGCCGCCAGCCACCCGCCGCCAGCGTTTTTGCTGGCCGACAGAAATTTTTCCAATAACGCGAACCAAAAAATGGACGCGGACGCCCGATCTGGTATTGTATTCCTGGAACTCGCAGAGGCTCCTTCGAGATGATTCCATTTCATCCACCCTGTTAGGAGGTAAGAGGAGCGACCATGAAACAGCACATCCAATGGCGGCCGGGGTTTACCCTGGTTGAACTGCTCGTGGTGATCGCCATTATCGGCGTCCTGGTGGCGCTGCTCTTGCCGGCGGTGCAGGCCGCCCGGGAGGCGGCGCGAAGGATGCAGTGCACCAACAACCTCAAGCAATTGGCCCTGGGGTGCCACAACTACCACGACACGTACAAGACCTTTCCGCCCAACCACCTCTTTTCGCGGCCGCCTGGTCAGGCGCGAGAGGCCGAGGGCTGGGGGTGGCAGGCCCTGATCCTACCGTTCATCGAACAACAGCCGTTGCACGAGACGCTGGGCGTCACGAAGTACACGCTGATGGACGTGTTGGCGGGAAATAACCCGCAGGCGCCAACCCCCCTTGTTCCGTTCTTGCAGGAAACGGTGATCGAGACCTTCATCTGCCCCAGCGACGCGAATTCCACACGGCCGACGGCGCCGCAGGCCCGCCACTTCGGCGGCGGACAAGGCACCCGCGCCGGAGGTTGGGGGAGGTGGCGACCGCCGGCGAACAACTACATGTCCAGCCGGGGGACGCGCAACAACTGGCCCAACGTGAACAACCTGGATGCTCACGGGATGTTTTCCGGACAACTCGGCCACCGGCTGCGGGACGTCACCGACGGGACGAGCAATACGTTCTTCATCGGCGAGCGGGAAACGCAATACTGCCGCGGCGGAACGTGGATCGGCGTGCGCAACCCTCAAGGCAACCGGGTGCGCGGGTTCTATTACAACACGGCGAACGTCCGCGTGCCGCTGAACGCGCCGGACCCGCCTTTCACGTGGAACACCCGGTCCGGTTGCTCGGAGGGCTTCGCCAGCTTGCACCCGGGCGGAGCGAATTTCGCGTTCGCCGACGGCGCGGTGCGGTTCATCAGCGAAACCATCGACACACACTTCAATCAGAACTGCTGTGCCGCGGTCCCCGGGGGGACGGGCTGCTGCTATCACGGGATCGGCCAAGGCCCCGGAGGGGCCGCCAACAAATTTAGCCCCGGCAAACCGGGTTGGGAGCCTGTCTTTCGGGTGTACCAGAGGCTTGGTCGCCGAAACGACGGTTTCCCCGCAACCATTCCTTGATCTATCTCCTTCACTGATGATACGTGGAGTTATGCCGATGAACGTATGCAAAGTGGCGCCCTGGTTTCCCGCAGCCTTGGTCCTGGCGTTGACGCTGGGTTGCGGCAACCAGAACTTGGGGCGCGTCGAAGGGACCGTCACCTTGGACGGTCAGCCCCTGGAGGGCGCGATGGTCACGTTCTCGCCGGTCGAGGGCGGCCGGCCCGCCGCCGCCAGGACCGACGCCGCGGGACGCTATGAATTGATTTATACCCGCGACGACGAAGGCGCCCTGATCGGCGAACACCAGGTGAGCATCACCACCTATGACGAAATTCCTTTGGAGAATGACGAGGACGAGGTGCAGGTCGTCCCCGAGAGGCTGCCGACAAAGTACAACGTGGCCACCGAACTGACCGCGGTCGTAGAATCCGGCTCCAACCAGATTGATTTCGATCTGGAGTCCGCCGGGGAAGACGAGGAGATCTTTCAGCCGACCGAAGAATAGCGTGGCGCCGGGAAACCGAAGCGTCAGCGAGCGAAAATCGCCGGACGTTGCCCGCTTCTCCCTCGCCGGCGCTTCGGGCTGCCATGCGCTCACCGCTGCAGGCTGACTTGCAGGTGGCCGTAGAGCGTCTCCTGGCCGCGGACGATGTAGAACTTGAGGGGGCGGAGCTGGGCGAAGTCGGGGCGGTTGAGAATATAGCGGACGTTGTCCAGCGCGACCGTCTCCCAGATGTGCATCCCCACCAGTACGTCGCTGCGGCGGATTCCTTCGGCGTCGCCGGGACTGCCGGGTCGGACGGCCGTCACTCGCAATCCGCCGCGGTATCGCGTCTTGAGCTGCTGAAACTCCTCGACCGGCATCGGCTCCAGCCGTAGTCCGAAGTAGCTCCAGATTTGCTCTTCGGACGTGAGCGCCTGTGCGGGGGATTCCGCCAGCGTCAGCCGCAGCGGAACTTCCTGGCCCTCGCGGAGCACCGTCAACGCCAGCTCGTCCCCCGCCTTGCGCCCCAGGCAAGTCCGCTCGATGTCGAGCAGGCGCTCGATGTCGCGGTCGGCCAGCGAGAGCACCTGATCGCCCGGCTTCAGCCCCGCCTTCTCCCCGGGACTGCCGGGGCGAATGGTGCGGGCGAAGAATTGAAAGCTTTCGCCCATGCGGACCGACTCTCCTTCGATTCCATGCCGGAGTCGCTCGCGCTTTTCGATGCTCATTAAGGCGCCGGCCACCTGCATCGCCTCATCGACGGGAATCGCGAAGCCGATCCCCTGGGCGCCGACCCGCACCGCCACGTTGATGCCGATCATCTCGCCGTCGATGTTCAAGAGCGGCCCGCCGGAGTTGCCGGGGTTGATGGCCGCGTCGGTCTGGATCAAGTCCTGGTACTTCTGCTCATCGCTCACCTGCACGGTGCGGTGCAGGGCGCTGATGATCCCGCGCGAAACGGTGTGCGAATATCCATAGGCGTTCCCCACGGCCACGACCGGTTCGCCCGGCATCAGGTCGTGTGAGGAGCCGACGCGGATCACCGGCAGCGGCTCGTCGGAATCGATCTTGATGATCGCCAGGTCGGTCCGCGGATCGTGCTCGATCAGCCGCCCGATCACCGTACTCTCATCGGCCAGCGTGACCTGGATTTGCCGCACGCCGTCCACGACGTGATAGTTGGTGACGATGTACCCGCGCTCATCGATCACGACGCCGGTCCCCATTCCGTTCACCTGGCGGCCGGCGTCGGCGCCGAAGTTCACATCCGGCGTGGGGACCGTCTTGCGGCCGTGGATATTGACGACCGACGGCGCCGCTTTGGCGACCGCCTGGACAATGGGCGTGCGTCGCAGCTCGGAGGCGTCGGCCGGTTTGGCGGCGACCAAGCTTGCCCAGACCCCCAGGATTGCGACACAGGCGCAATGTGATCGTCGATGGCCGGTCCGGTCGAGCATGGCGGGTCGTGGGTCCGAAGGAACCGGGCCGGGGCGATGCGGGTCAGCCCGGTCAGGCGCGGCGGGATCACGTGCGGGCAGCGCGGAAGCTCCGTCTCCCCACGGCTAAATTCGGACACGCCGGTTCTATGCGTTAGCCGGCCGACGCCCGCCCGCATAGACCGCCTAAGTTGACAGCCGGCGAACTTCTCTTGCAGCCTTCCCGGAGAAGTCGGTACTCTGCACCGCCGCCGATAGTAGCCCGACGCGTAAACGAGGGGGAGGCTCGTGGGGAGATCTCCCCTCGCTTACGCGTCGGGCTTCCATGTTGTCCTTTCTCTGGGGATCTGGCCATGATCGACGTATCGCAGATTACGACGCTGCACCGCGACATGGTGGAGCAGTGGCACCGCCGTGAGATCGACAACCCGTATCGCGGGTTCCTGGCGGTGGTGTGTCAGCAGTTCAGCTTCAACTTCCGCCTTTGGCATGAGGAGGACATCGCCCGCAGCCGCGAAGTCTCCGACGCGCGGATCGCGCAGGTGAAGCGCGCCATCGACGGGCTGAACCAGCAGCGGAACGACTGGATTGAGAAGCTGGATGACTACATCACTACGGACCTGGAGTCGCGGGGAATCGCCGCTCCGCTGGAGGCGCCGCTCAACACGGAAACCGCCGGGAGCGTGATCGATCGGCTCTCAATCCTCGCTTTGCGGATCTACCACCTCGAGGAGCAACTCCAGCGGACCAACGCCACGCCCGACCACCTCGCCTCGGTCGAGCAGAAGCTCGCGATCTGCCACGTGCAGCAAGAGGACCTGGGTCAATCGCTGCAGGAATTGCTGGACGACATCTTCTCCGGCCGGCGGCGGCACAAGACATACCGTCAGTTCAAGATGTACAACGACCCCACGCTCAACCCCTACCTCTACCAGGCCCGCCGCAAAGCGGCCTAGTACCTCACCCGTGTTCGATTGACGGGTAGGTTTTGTTCATTTTTTGCCGAG
>JAHWKS010000157.1 GCA_019347795.1 Planctomycetota bacterium
GGCCCTGCTGGCGGCGGCCGGCGCCATTGGACGCGGGCGCTGCTGGCTGGTTCGCATTCCGCGAAACTTGATGACGCGCCGGTGCATGGATTGGCGCAGGGCGGGCGATGCGCGCCGCCAGCCACTGGAGCACTTCGCGCTGGGCGGAACTGAAGTAGCCGCTGGTGTGATCGCCGTCGGGGTCGTACATTACTTCGATCCAGAGGCCCTGCGTCGTGGCCAGCCAGGCGAATGAGGCGTCTTGGGCGTCCATGTTGAACTGGTCGCGTCCGCCGTGGTGCAGCAGGATCGTCAATTCGCCCGGCGCCGGCGGGATCGCGAACAGCAGGTCGGCCGGATTCTCGCGCGCCACGCGGGCCACCACGCCGGGGCCGGCGCCGAACACGGGCTCGACAAAGCGGCGGGCGCGGATCGAAATCAGCCCCGCGGCGTAACGGGCGATCACCTCATCCGGATCGTACGTCGTCTTCCAGCGGTACGTGGCGGGGCTGAAATCGGCGAGGTAGTCGCCGTACATGTTGCTGTAGCGGAGGTTGGCGGCCCCGGCGATCGTGGCCACAACGCCAACCAGGTCGGTCCGCTTCATCGCCAGGTTCAAGGCGCCGGTCCCGCCGGCGGAAACGCCGATGATCGCATGCGCCTCGCGGTTGGCGAGCACCGCGAAGTTCGAGAACAGAAACGGGTACAGCTCGCACAGCACGTGGTCCTGAAACCGCCCCTTCACGCCGTTCAAGTAGAGCGAGTGGTCGGCGGAGAGGCCGTTCTCGCCATGGATCGTGCCGTCGGGACAGGCGACGATCATCGGCGGGATGCAGCCTCGCTGGATCATTTCATCCAGGTACTGAAGCTGTCCCTGATCCAAAAACGTGTGCTCATCGCCGAACGCCCCGTGCAGCCAGAGCACCAGAGGATACGCCCGCTGCGGCGAGTAGTGCGGCGGCACATACACGTACAGATCGCGCGGCTGACAGAGGACGGACGAGTACCGCCGATTGTCGCGCCCGTGATTGTGGGTGAAGTCGAGCACCCGTCCGGCGAGCAGCGCGTTCAGGCGATCGAGGTGATCCGGCGTCGTGCGTTGGGCGTGGGCGGGCTGTCCAAGGGTCAACGTCAGGACGATCGCTACAATTCGCCCACACGACCGAATTGTCCCGCGCCCGACGAGGAGCCATGTCATGGAGCACCTGAGCGACCTGGAGCCTTTCAAGGAGTTTCTCGGCACGACGGTTTACCCGTTCTTAGGCAAACTGCCGGGGGCGCTGCTCGTGCTGCTGGCCTTGTGGATCGTTTCGAATACTCCCTCCGGCGTGTGGCTCCTGTCTTACGACGCGATCAACGAGAAGGATCGCATCAAGTGGCGGAGTTCTACGGAAAATCTTCGTCCTCGAGGGCCCCCGGCGACTCTTCGGCGCTGGAGGATTCGAGATAGGCCGCGAGAATCACTTGGGCCGCCAGCATATCCCGGCGGTCTTTCTTTTGGCGGCGCGTGAGACCGTGGCCGGCCATGAGCGTATCGGCTTGGGCGCTGGTGTAACGCTCATCAAAGAAGGCGACGGGCAAGCCGGTAATTTCTGAAAGCCAGGCGCCGAAGCGGCGGCACTCCTGCGATTTTGCACTCTCATCGCCGCTGGCGTGGACCGGCAGTCCGACGACAAAACCCGCGAGGTCGTAGTCTTGGGCGAGACGGCGAAAATACGTTTCGTCGGCCGACTCGCTTTGCCGGTGGCGGATTTCCAGCGGGCCGGCGATGCGCTGATCGCCGTCGCAAATCGCCACGCCGATCCGCTTCTCGCCGTAATCGATGCCGGCCAGCCGGCCCTGCCGTGGAAGCGTCATTCCTCGTTTCCGCCTGCCGAGTTGCGGCGGCGAGCGCCGCGCCGCTTCGCCTTGCGGCCGCGGCGCTGGGCCGACTCCTTCTCGACGCGCTCCATGTACGCCTCGCGCACCGCGGGGTCGTCACGCTTTCGGAACACGGGAAGCAGCGGATCGCCGGTCTTGGCCATCCAAATCTCCAGCGCCTCGCGAAGGCGGTTGAGTTCGGCTTGCCGGGCGGGACCATCGACCAGATTGTTGAGGCAGTCAGGATCGTTCTCGACGTCGTAAAGCTCTTCGACCACGCGATGATCCATCAGGTCCAGCCGGGCCGCGATCTGCGGATCGCTCTGCGCCAGCTCTTTCATTCGCCGATAGGTGGATGTTCCTTGCGTAGCGGTTCGCATCACCCGTTCGCCGTTGGACCAGCAGTTGAAGAGGTAGAGGAATTTTTTGGATTGGACGCCTCGCATCGGCTCGCGGGAGCCGCCGGCGTTTTCATTGTAGTCCTTGAAGACCATCTCCCTGCCCGACTGTGATCGGCCTCGCAGCAGCGGGGCGAATGACCGGCCGTCCATTCCCTCGGGATGCTCGGCGCCGATGATGTCCAAGAGCGTCGGCAGAAAATCGACCGCCGAGACCGTGTGCTCTTCGTCCACGGCGCCGGCCTTGGTCACGCCCGGCCAACGGACGATCAGCGGCGTCCGGGTGCTGTGATGATAAAGCTGCGTCTTCGCGAACGGGAGCGGCATGCCGTGATCGGAGAAAAACACGATCACGGTGCGATCCGCCTCGCCGGATTTCTCGAGCGCCTCCAGCACGCGGCCGACGCAGTCATCGGCCCGCCGCACCGACGAGTAATAGTGAGCCAGCTCCTTTCGCACCACGGGGTCGTCGAAGAGGAACCCGGGGATCGGGGCTTCCTCGGGCGTAAACACCCGCGAGGGCTTGTGCGGGTCGGGCACGGTCTCGCCGCCGCGGCCCTCGGCGTAAAACGGCTTGTGCGGGTCCGAGACGTTGACCATTAGGCAAAACGGCTTGCCCGCTTCCTTGGCAGCGCGGATGCCCTGCTCCGTGGATGTTCCGTACGACGCCGGGTCTTTCGGATGCGCCTTGCCGCCGCCGGGAAGCATGTCGAGGACCAGGTCCCAGTCGTAAGGCAAGTACGGCGTCGAGTGAGCAACTTTGCCGCGGATCGCGGTAAAGTAGCCCGCGGCTTTCATGAGATCGGCCAAAACGGGATAGCTCGCGTCGCGGACTTGATAAAAGCCCTCGACGCCGTTGTTGTGCGGGTACCGGCCGGACCACATCACATTCCGCGACGGCATGCAGTTGCCGACTTGCACGTGAGGCGTGAGCAAACCGCAGTCCCTGCGAGGCGAGCCGGTCGATGTTCGGCGACGTGTCCTCGAGCTGACAACCGAAAGCGCCGAGCGAGTCGGCGCTCATGTCATCGACCGTGATGATGAGCAGGTTCGGTCGCTCCGCGGCGATGGCGGGCGCGGCGAGGCAGAAGGTTGCCAGCGCGAGAAGAAGCGTCTTCATTGATTCTTTCCGAAGAGCGAAGAATGGCTGGTTCCCCAGGGACAGTTCAAACTGACAAAAGTGAGTCGGCCTAGCCGGACACGATCAAACAAAGGCCCTTGTCATGCGAGGCCGGCATTTGAAGCAGCTCTTCGGCCCTGCGAAGCGCCTCCAAATCATCGGCGTTTCTTAGTGCCGAGCGAATGCGGCTTTTGTCTGCATCGAGCCGTTGTTTGAGGGCAATTGCCTCAGACCGCTCCAGCCACCCAGCAGAAGCGGCAATCGCAGCCGGACGAATGCCTTCAAAGACGTCCCTCGTCTTGGCAGCCTCCGACGATTGCGTGTTGTCACTCAAGTACCGGTCCCAGAAAACGCCGAAGTTGTGGCCTCGGATGAACAGCTCTCGTTCGGAATTGTCCCAGCCCGCACGTTGGAGGACGCCATCGAACACACGCCACGATGTTCCCAAACCACCATCGTTTTCTGGCTCTAGGTCGGACACGCGCCGGTAAAGCAGCAGCAAAAGGCAGAACGAGAGATCAGCGGGATTATTCGACCACAGTTGCGGCAATTCCTGCGCAATCGTCGTCTCATCCCAACCCCCGTAAGCATCGGCGAGTCGCTGAACCATCTCGCTCTTCCGAACCGATTGCACTGCGGCGCATCGCAGCGATTGATAGGCGTCGGCCGGCTGCTTCCCGATTCGAGGCGCCTCCGCTCGAAGCTCTTCCGCAAAAGCTTTCGGGTCGAAGTGATAGGCGTCGTGGGAGATTGCCATTTCAGCGCCCCGTTTCACGTGAATCAGGGATTAAACGCTTGAGCGTTGTCCATCAAGATCGCCGTCGGCTCGGGCCAGGTTGAGCGATCTTTCGAATCAATATTTGGACGATGCGCCGCCCACTGTTGCAGGGTCCAACCATTCGCGATGAGCGCCGGGCCCGGCCGAATAAGGAAGTGCGTTGGATCGTCCTGGCCGGGATCGTCCTTTGTCTCAAACCCCAGGCTTTGCAATTGAACTTTACCGCCGGGGAACATCCATCCCCGCCCGGGAATCTCGGTGAGTGAAAGTCCGCCGTCGGGACGGTCGTCCTTGCCCGGCCGTGGCGTGAGGTTGGTTGCGGTCTTTCCACCCCAACGATAGGCCGCCGCAGATGTAGGTGGCGACGGTGGGGCGTTGGGGCCGCTAGCAGCTTTGTGAAACTCGACGGTAATATTGTCAACCGATCCCGTCTTGTTCATGCTCTCAGCGACCGTCGGTCCCGTCAATGGTCTTTCCTCGCCGACTACGGGGACGGGAGACGCTGGCGCCAGGCCCAGCGGAAGAGGTTGCGGGTGTCGGTGTAGCGGGACTCGGTCGAGGCGGCGCCGAGTATGACGACCATTAGCGCGTCGTCGCCGCGGCGGCCGTGGCTCACGAGGCAGGCGCCGGCGGCCGAGGTCGTTCCGGTTTTCACGCCGTGATAGCCTTCCATCCCGAGAAGCTGGTTGGTGTTCTTCCACACGACGTTTCGCTGATAGCCGCCGGGGCCAGTCACGCAGCAGCCGCGTTGCCGGGTTCCGACGTATTCGCAGAATCGCGGGTTCTGCAGGGCGATCCAGGCCAGCTTGAGCAGGTTGCGGGGACTGGCCTGATGGCCGTCGGCGGTCAGGCCGTGCGTATTGGCGAAGCGCGTCTCGCGCAGCTCCAGCCACTCGGCCTCGCGGTTCATCTCGGCGACGAAGCGATCGAGCGGATCGTCTTCCTCGCCGCCGCCTTCCGCCGGCGAAAACCGCGGGCCGAAATGTTCGGCCAGTGCGACCGACGCGTCGTTGCCGGAAGGGAGGAGCAAACCGTAGAGAAGCTCGCGGACGGACAGCCGTTCTCCCGCGCGCAGTCCCGCGGTGGAGCCGTTCGTGTCGTCGGCCCGCTCGGAGAAGATAACCTCCTCGTCGAGCACGTCTTCGTCGTCGCGGGCGAGTTTCAGCACCAGCCACGCCGTCATGATCTTCGTGGTGCTGGCCATCGGCCGCGATTCGGACTCTGCGTCGCCCCAGAGCAGTTCGCCGGTACGGGCGTCGCCGATCGCCCACGCCTTGCAAGTCACTGCCGGCGGCCCGTCGAGATCCTCGGCCGACTCTGTGGACAACGTCTCGGCATTGATGATTTCCGGATCGGGGACGGGAGCACGATCGGTGACCAGCGGTCCTAGCGCTTTCCACGTCTCGCGATGGACGACGCCGTCGGCCTCGATTTTTTGCGATTCCTGGAACCGCACCACGGCGGCCTGCGTGACAGGGCCGAACTCGCCGTCCACCGCCAAATCCGGCGACGGCGAAAGCCGCGCGTTCAGCGTCCGCTGCAAGTCTTCCACAAGCCGGCCGCTGGCGCCGAGCTTCAACTCCTCCGGCGCCGGCGTGGGAGCGAACTCATTGCCCGCTTCCGCTTGGGCGAATTGCTCGTAGACTGCCTTGCCGATCGCAGCGCAGAGCAGATCGCCGGCGTTATCCTCGGTCCAGCGGCGATCGCGGTTCTCGGCGGTGAGCACGCACACGGCGACCGGCCCGCGCTTCGTCTCGATGATCCCCGCCTCGCAGCGGGCGGCGGAGATCGAGCCGCTCTTGTGTGCGATCTTGGCGCCGGAGGGAAGACGCCTGGCGAGCTTGTTGCGGTCCTCGCAGTGCGAAAGATGATCGAGCATCGCTTCGCATGACGCCCGGCTCGCCAACTCATGCCGGTGGAGCCGCTCCAGCAGCGAAACCATTTCCGCGGCGGTGGTGCTCCCCAGCCCGAACCGGCGGCTTCGTTCGGGGGCGATCGACGTGCCGGGCCGAAACACCTTGGCGTGAAGCTGCGTGTGGGGGCAGCCCAGCTCCGCCATCGCGGCGGTAACGCTGGCCAGGCCGATCTCATCCAGCACGAGGTTTGTGGCGGCGTTGTCGGACCAGACGATCATCAGCCGGACCGCGTCCCGCACCGAAATTCGGGCGCCGGGCGAGAAGTGCGTCGTGAGAATGCCCGAGCCGGGCGTCTTGTCCTCCTCGCGAAAGGTGACCGCGCGGTCCAGATCGAGCTTTCCCTGATCCGCCTGGCGATACGCCTCGATCATCACGGGAAGCTTGATCAGGCTGGCCGTGGGCATCGGCTCATCCGGCCGCCACTCAAAGTCCTCCCCCGACTCCAAATGCCGCACTGCGACGGCGACCGTCCCCTCATGCCGCTCGACCAGCGGACGCAGCCGCGCCGCAAGCGCATCCGCCGCGAGCGATAAACCCGCGGCCAAAAAAGAAAGCGACAGCCAGATGACTGCCGCCAAGGAGTACGCTACGAACCGAGCCCGAGAAGCCATGAGATCCCCTGAAATCGTCGGCGCCAATTGTACGACGGCTCTCCGAGGCCGTCGCTCGTGACGATTCCATCCTAATCGACAGCCTCAACTCTGTCGTACATCAACGCTCAATGCGACTGCCGGTAGCAATCCCGCTCCGGGCCGCAGCGCCGGGCGTCCACGTCCTTGCGGTCGGGGCCGATCGTGTGCTGCGTCATGTTGCACCAGCAGTAATGGCCGCCGGCCTCATCCGGGTGCTTGGGGGTCTGCACGCCCGTGACGTACATCGCCTTGCTGCGAAGGTGGATGCAGGGAGTTTCAGTGACGGGTTCGCTATAGATTCGAGTTCGTTCAAACGCCATCGTTGTGTCTCCAGGTAGTAGGTCCCGGCTGCCGGACGGGACCTGGAAGCGGCATGGTTGTTTGGCGTGCACTAAAATCCGCCCGTCGGCTGGCCGGCGGCGAGCAGGATCGCCCGCTTCACCGCGGTCTTGGCCATCTGAACTTTGTAGCCGTTGTGCGACAATGGCCGGGCGCGATGCACCGCGGCCTGTCCCGCTTCGTCGGCGGATTGCGGAGTGACCGCTCGGCCCACGAGGGCCGCTTCCGCTTCGGGCGAAACCCACGGCGTGGGGGCCACCTGGCCCATCACGATCCGCGCCCGGCGGACCACGGAGCCGTCGAACTCCAGGTTCGCGGCGGCGGCGGCGAGCGGATAATCGGCCCCTTCGCCGTGCCGCACTTCGTACGTGGCGGAGTGAACCTGCTCGACCCGCGGCAGGATGAAGTGCGTCACCACCTGTCCCGGCGCGAGCATCGTCTCCCGCTCCCGCTCGTGCCGCGGCGTGCGGTAGAAATCGGCGACGGGGATGTACTGCTCATCCTCGGCGCCGGGACCGATGATCCGCATCTCAGCGCCAAGCGCAATCAGCGCGGGGCCGATCCGCGTGCCGGAGACGAACTTCGCCGCCCCCTCGTTCCCGAGAATGGCATGATGGCGATTGTCTCCCTGCTCGGCCAGCTTTCCGCCTTGAGCCAACAAACCGTGGCCGTTGCGGAAGAACCAGCAGCGGGGGCGGATGCACACGTCGCCGCCGATCGTGCCTTGGGCCTGAAGCTGCATCGAGTTCATCCCGCGGATCGCCTGCACGATCGCCGGGTAGTTCTCCAGGTAGGGAATCGCCAGCAGGTCATCCAGATGCACCGTGGCGCCGATCCACAGATTGCCCTCCTCATCCGGGCCGAGCCGCCGCAGCGAATCGACCTCCATCAGGTTCACGACCCGCTCGGGCTGGACGACCATCTTCTTCATCAGGCCCACCAGGTCGGTCCCGCCCGCGAGCAGCTCGGTGTGTCCCGGCTCGGTCGAGAGCAACGAGAGCAGCTCTCCCTCGGTCCGGGGCGCGGCGTAGTCAAAGTTTTTCATGGCGAAGGATCCCGAAGGGAAGGCGACCAAAACAGCCGCCCAAGCAAACCCACTCGATTGATAATAGCCGGAGACCAACGGTCTCCGGAGGTTCGTCTCTTTAACTGACGTTGACTCTTGCGAAGCGTCACCGGAGACGCGTTGGTCTCCGGCTACTTCGCACTCGCTTCGCTTAGGCGTCGAGCGCCGCCAGCACGCGCTCCGGCGTGAGCGGCAGCACGGGGACTCGCACGCCTAACGCGTTGCACACGGCGTTGCTGATCGCGGCGCCGGGGGCGATCACCGGCGGCTCGCCCAGGCCGATCACGCCGCGGTTTCGCTGATCCTCCGGCTCGTACAGCTCGATGACGATCTCCCCCACGTCGCCGATCCGCGGCAGCTTGTACTCGCCCAGCTCGGCGTTGATGAAGGCGCCCGTGGCCGGGTCCATCAGGCGATGCTCGAACAACGCGTAGGCGATGCCCATGATCACCGCGCCGTAGCACTGGCTCTCGGCCGTGAGGCGGTTGATGATCAGGCCCATGTCCTGCACGCAGACGAACTTCTTCATCTTCACCACGCCCGTCTCGGTATCCACCGCGACGTGGGCCATCTGCACGCCGCCCACGCCCTCGCTGGACAGGGGCGAAGCATCGCCGCGGTTGTGACTGGCGGAGGCCTCGATCGGCTTCATTCCGACCAGGGCGCACGCCTCCTTCCAACTCAGGCTGCGATCG
>JAHWKS010000970.1 GCA_019347795.1 Planctomycetota bacterium
CGCCGCCGTCAACACTCGCTCGACGGCGAGGACGGCGTCGATGTCGGCAGGAGACGGGGCCTCCTGGGCTTGCAGCACCGCGGAGGATATCAGCAGCGGACCGAGCGCGAGGACGGGCCGCATCAATGCGCGTAACATGCTCTGCTCCCGGGATATCGCGGGAGCGTCCGCCTGCGAAGGTTGCGTGGCGCTCCCGGCTTAGTCCTCGTCGCTTCTTTCCTCTTCGGAAACGACGGGGGCGGCGAAGCCCGTTGAAGCCAGCACCTTCTGCTTGATCTCCTCCGTCAGGGCGGGGTTCTCAATCAAGTAGGTGCGGGACTTCTCCTTGCCTTGTCCCAGTTGCACGTCGCCGTAGCGGAACCAGGCCCCGCTGCGAGCCACGATCTTCTGGGCCACGGCCAGGTCGAGGATGTCGCCTTCATAACTGATGCCGTTCGTATGCATCATATCAAACTCGGCGGAGCGGAAGGGGGGCGCCACCTTGTTCTTGACCACTTTGGCCCGCACCCGCTGACCGATCACCTCGTCCCCCTCTTTGAGCTGCGAGATGCGGCGGATGTCGATGCGGCAGGAGCAGTAGAACTTCAGCGCCCGGCCGCCGGGGGTCGTTTCGGGGCTGCCGTACATCACGCCGATCTTCTCGCGGATCTGATTGATGAAGACCACCACGGTCTTGCTCTTGCTGATGGCGCCGGTGAGCTTGCGGAGCGATTGGCTCATGAGCCGCGCCTGCAGGCCGACGTGCGAATCGCCGATTTCGCCCTCCAGCTCCGCCCGCGGCACGAGGGCGGCCACGGAGTCGATGACGATGATGTCCACCGCGTTCGACTTGACGAGCATCTCCGTAATCTGCATCGCCTCTTCGCCGCTGCTGGGCTGGCTCACCAAAAGCGTGTCGAGCTGCACCCCCAGCTTACGACCCCAGGTGGGGTCGAAGGCGTGTTCGGCGTCGATGAAGGCGGCGATGCCGTCCCGCTTCTGCGCCTCGGCCACCGCGTGCAGGGCGAGCGTCGTCTTGCCGCTCGACTCCGGACCATAGATTTCGACCACTCGCCCTCGCGGCAGGCCCTGGCCGCCCAAGGCGACATCCAGCGTCAGGCTGCCGGTGGGGATGCCCTGAATGGGCGTGATCCGTCCGTCGCCCAGCGGCATGATCGAACCTTCGCCGTAGGTCTTCTCGATCTGCTGGAGGACGGTCTTCAACTGCGGGTTCTCTTTGAGCATTTCCACCCGGGCGGCGTTGTCGTCCTTTTTGGCGGACCGGCCGTTGGAGCCCCGTTCCTGGGTGGCGGTTTTGGCGTCTCGTTTGGCCATGCGATTGCTCGTGACTTGTGCAGCGACCATTGCGGCTCTCCTTCGTGGAAGAATAAGGTTGAGGGAAGGAAATCACCCACGACTCCCTTCACCTCCTAATTCTTCGCCGACGAGCAGACACGTCTGGTCACAAGGAAAAAGAAGCGGCAAATATTCTGCGACCCGCCACGGGCCGCGTCGATACTGATTGCATGTATACCAGATTGCGAGCAGGCGTCAAGGCGACGATTCGCCTCAGTGTACAGGTTTGCAGGCGGCGCGACAATTCACAGCGCGTGTTTCGTGTTTCAAGCTATCCCTCCGCGTAGAAGAACTTCTTTATGAGATGCTCGGGCGGGCGGGCGGTGGCGTAGGTGACGGCGATGGCGGCGAGGAGGGAGGCGGCCAGGCCGACCAGGAAGGGGTGGAAGCCGGCCAGGGCGTACTCCCGCACTTCGCCGAACTGCCAGTAGCCGATCGCGTAGAGCGTGATGTGTGTGGCGAAGCCGCCCAGCATCCCGGCCATGGCGCCGTACTTGTTGAACCGCGGCCAATAGAGCGCGAGAGCCACCGGCGCCAGGAAACTGGTCGAAAGGCCGCTGCCGGTGAAGACGATGATTGCCTGCAAAAACTGCGGCGGCTGCACCGCGGCCAGCATCGCAATCACACCCACCGCCACCGTCACCGCGTAAGTCAGGGTCTTGATCAGCCGCTCCGACGCTTCCGGGTGAATATTCCGCTGATACACGTCCCGCACGAGGGCCGAAGAGATCATCAGCAGGAAACTGTCCATGGTGGACATCACCGCCGCAAACGGCGCGGCGACCAGCAG
>JAHWKS010000971.1 GCA_019347795.1 Planctomycetota bacterium
CACTACACGGCGCCAACATCCCCCTGAGTCTGCCGCCGACGACGCCGGGTTCAACGGCGGCGACGGAGGACGCGCAGTCGTTCGCGGACTTTATGCTCGAAGCGATCGGCGAAGTGAACGCGATGCAGCACGACGCCGACCACGCGGTGGAGCAGCTTGTCTCCGGAGGCGAGGCCAACATGGCCGAGGTCTTTACTGCGGTGCAGAAGGCCGACATGTCGTTCCGCATGTTGCTGCAAATTCGCAACAAGATGCTGCAGGCCTACGACGAGATCAAAGACATACGGATTTAACAACATCAGCCGCGACGCGCTAGCGTCCGTTTTCTTTCAAGGAATCGGGGACCAGCGTCCTGCGGCTGATCGCAGCAGCAATCGCCGGGAGCGCCACGGATGGACTTCTTGAGCAAGGCGTATCAGCCGATCCGCGACGTGTTTCTCGCGATGACGCTCGGCGCCCGCATCACCGCGGGGCTGCTGGCGGCTGCGATCGTCGTGGGGCTGGCCTTTCTCGTGACGCGCACCGGCGGCGAGCCGGAGGAATATCTCCTCAGCGGGCAGCCGTTCTCCTCGACCGAGCTGGCCGCGATGGAGGCCGCCTTCGCCCGGGCCAAGTTGAGCGGCTACGATATTGTGGCCGATCGCGTGCGGATTCCGCGGGGGCAGAAGGCCGCCTACGTGGCCGCTCTAGTGGACGGCGGCGCCTTGCCCCCGAATCCCGCCACCTTCATGGATGAGGCGACGCTCGACGCCAACCCCTTCGAGTCGAAGCAACAGCGCGAGGCGCGGCTCAAGCACGCCCGCGAGAAGCAGCTTTCGCACGTGGTCTCCCACATGACCGGCATTCGCACCGCTTCGGTCACATTCGACGAAGAGGAGAAAGGGGGCTTCCCGCGGAAGGTTGAGAAGACCGCCGTCGCCGCCGTGTGGAGCGAGGCGGGCAGCGGCATGACCGATAAACAGGTCCGCTCGATCCGCGATTACATCGCCGCCTCGATCGCCGGCCTGAGCCGCGAGAGCGTGACCGTCATCGACCAGACGCTGGGCATCTCCTACGCCGGCGGCGGCGAAGACGGTTTCTACGATCCTTCAGACGATCCCTACGCCGCTCGGAAGCAGCGCTATGAGGAGGAATGGCGGGGAAAGATTCTGCGCATGCTCTCGATGGTCCCCGGCGGGGTGGTGGCGGTGAACGTGGAGCTGGACCCCGAACTGATTCACGAGCGGGCCAGCGTCGAGTTCGACCCGAAGAAGACGGCCCCCATCGAGACCCGCGAGAACCGCAAGACAGAAACCAGCACGACGGTGCAGCGCGGCGGGCGGCCCGGCGCGGCGTCCAACGGCGTAACCGCCAACGCGGGCGCGGCGGTCACGCAGGCCGAGGCGCCGAAGTCGGAGAGCGAGACGTCCGAATCCGAGCAGGTGAACTCCGTCTCGCGCACCGAGATCCGCGGGAGCAAAGCGGCGTACATTCCCACGGTGGTGAAAGCCTCCATCCGCATTCCCCAAAGCTACTTCGGCAAAATCTGGCATGAGAAAAACCCGCCGGCCGACGGCGCCGCGCCGACGCCTCCCACGCTCGCGCAGTTGGCGGAGGTCGAGACGCAGGTAAAAGCCGACGTGGAGCAAGCGGTGGTCGCACTGCTCTTGGAGCAGGAGGCGGGGGACGACCCTTACGACGCCGTGGTGGTAACCGCGTATCAGGATCTGACCGTCGCGGCGCCGGCGCCTCCCTCGCTCGCTTCGCAAACGACCACGTGGCTCGGCGGAAACTGGCAGGCGATCGGACTGGGATTGCTCGGGCTGGTCAGCCTGCTGATGCTGCGCGGCGTGGCTCGCGGCGGCGGCGCGCCGCGCGATGACGGTGACCCGGCGCGTGAATTGGAGGCTGCCGAAGAGGCGGCCCGCATCGCGCAAGAGGAAGAGGAGGAAGAGTTGGAGCGGGTGCGGGCCCTCAACGGCCGCTTCCGCACCACCGGCCCCAACCTGCGGGACGAGCTGACGGAGGTGGTCCGCGAAGATCCCGACTCGGCGGCCAAGGTGCTCAGCCGCTGGATCGGCGCGGTGACCTGAGCCCCCCGGGACAGCCGCGATTCGCAAGGCCGCGCTCCTCGGGACCGCGC
>JAHWKS010000158.1 GCA_019347795.1 Planctomycetota bacterium
AAAAGGAAGCGGTCGAGCGCGGCGAGGCGCTGCGCGTGACTGACGATGGAACCGAAATCGTCCTCGTCCGGGCCGATGTCTACGATCGCCTCGCAAAGCTGCTGTACGACGCGGGCGACTGGTCTCTGGAGGAAATGTCACGTCTCGCATGGGAGGCCGGCAAGAGCATCGGCTGGGATGATCCCGCCATGGACCTCTATGACGATTACGAAAAGCACCGGCCATGATTTACCGCCGCGGCGACGTGTTGCTGGGGCAGTTTCCGCTGGCCGACGGAACGGGGGCAAAACGGCGACCTGTGTAGTGGTCGTGCAGAGGATGGAATATGCCTCCCTACCCCACACATCTTGAGCGGCAGGAAGATCGGCGGCTGGTGATCCAGTGGAGCGATGGGATGCGCCGCGCGTATCGACCCGGGGAGCTGCGGAAGGCGTGCCCTTGCGCCACCTGCCGGGAGAAGCGGTCGGGCGAGGAACGGGACAAGAGCAAGTCGCTGCTCCGCGTGATCGCCCCGCACGAGGCCGAGCCGCTGGCGGTCGCCCACATGGAGCCGGTGGGCAACTACGCCTACAAAATCATCTACAGCGACGGCCACGACACCGGCATCTACACCTTCGAATTCCTCCGCGAACTGGGGGAAGAGATGACTTAGGCCGGCTCACGAAGAGTTCTCCAACGGCGCAAGTTGAGCGTCATCGTTCGCCGCGACCGCCTCCTCGAAGTTTTCCACGAGCTTCGCCATCTCCTCGGCCATCTCCGGCGCCCGGTCCGAAACTTCGTTCACTTCCCACTGATCGTCGGGCTTGCCAAACAGCTCGCGGCGAATCGCATCTTCCTCATCTTCCTCGGCGGCGTGGCTGAGGCGGAGGAACCACGGCGGTGTGCGAATCGCCCGCTGCCGGCCGTGAACGGCGACAGCGCGGTCGCGCGGCCAATCGTCTCCGCTGGCAACCGGCAAGAGACTGCGGCCCCAAACGTCGGAGGGCGGAATCGGGACGCCCGCCCACTCGGCCAGCGTCGCGAACAGGTCGGGCGGCTGCGTAATCGCCTGCGCGCGATGCGCGGCGCCATTTGGAAACCGGAGTAATAGCGGCAATCGCAGCAGCTCTCCGTAAAGTGCGTCGTCCACCGGACCGATGCGGCGATGCTCCCCCAGCGGATAGCCGCGGGGCGAGGTGAAGGCCACCAGCGTCGACTCTGCCAGCTCGCTCTCGAAAAAAACGTTCAGAAATGATTCGATGCAAAGGTCCAGCGCTGCGACCTGCCCCGCATACGCGTGGATGACGCCGAGCAGCTCGTCCGGGTCGTGCTTTTTCGGCAGCATTCGCACCGGCGGCTCGACGAAGTGCGGCGGCTCGGGGTCGTCCTCGTCGGCGAACTGCGCCCGCAGCTCCCACGGGGCGTCCCAGGCGCCTTGCACCCCTGCGGCGTGAACCCACAGCAGGAACGGCGGCGATATTTCGTCGAGGACCGATTGCGCCGCAGCCAGCACCTGTGCGAACTGCGTCTCCTCGACGCTCGCGGCTTCACGCCTTGCGTCTTGTGGGACGACGAGACGTTGACCAAATCGGCTCGCCAACCGATGCTCGCTCAAGGCCTGGTCGTCGGTGACCAGGGACGTGCTCCAACCGGCGTCGGACAGCAACGCCTGCAAAGACGGCGTCTGCATGTCCGGTGACAGCGCATGACGTCCGGTCCAAAAGGACCGGTAGACGGTCGCCAACTCCGGCGAATCGCTCAGGACGTGCTCGATCAACAGCGACCTGCCCGCCAGCGCGTTCAAGCCTGGAGTGTCCAGCCACGTGGCGCCGTAGGGTCCGAGAAACCCGGCCCCGAGACGGTCAACGGCGATGACGATGATGTTGGGAGGCAAGGGAGTGCGGAATGCGGAGTGCGGAATGGCGATTGCAGAGGCCTGCCTCGACGCCGAGGACGGGCGTGAATCGCGCCATCATAAACTGCTTGACCCTCGGTGCAAAACTGTCCGCGCCCTCAGCCGAAGCCATCTCTTAGAAGTCTCGTGTGAAGCATTGCACTCCGCATTCCGCATTCCGCACTCCGCATTCCGCATTCCGCATTCAGTTTCTTTCCTCGCCTTCCCCGCCGCCGTATAATCCTGCGGGTACGTTCGGCTGGCCCCGGCGAAGTTTCGTTACGGAACGGGCTCGTCCCGACGCACATATGACGGTGACACGACACAATCTCAGGACGAAAGGCGGGACCTGGCGAGCGGTCGCTCTGTTCGCCGCGTTAGGCGTCACGATGTCGTTGATCGCGCGGCCGTTAGGCGCCGATCCCGCGTCGCCTTCCCCGGAAAGCGCTTCTTCGCCAGCGGCCATCATTCGCGTCCCGCTGCCGATCGTCGGGACGGTGGACACGCGGCTCAAGCAAACTGTGGAGCAGGCGCTGGAGGATCTGCCGCAGGACGGCGACCGGCCGACGTTGGTGTTGGAGTTTTCGCCGAAGGAAGGCCAGGCGGGGGAAGCCAGCGAGTTCGAGCGATCGCTCTCCGTGGCCCGCTTTCTCGCCGGCGGCCGACTCAGCGGCGTGCGCACGGTGGCGTGGCTTCCCCGCAGCGTGAAAGGGCACGCCGTGCTCGCGGTCATGGCGTGCGAGGAGATCGCGATGCATCCCGACGCGGAGCTCGGCGCCGCGGGGGTGCATGAAGCGCACCTCGACCCGACGGTCCGCCGCGGTTATGCGGAGATCGCTTCGCGGCGCCGCACGCTGCCGGAGGCGGTTGCGCTGGGAATGCTCGATCCGGCGCTGGCGGTGTATCGCGTGCAAACGCTCGAGGGGGAGCAATATCTTCTCGATGACGAACTGGAGACGCTGCAGCAACGGGTCGCGGCGGGCGAATCCGACACCGTGATCAACGGCGTTGACACCGTCTTCCAACAAAGCGAAGTCGGTGTCTTGAGCGGACGCGAGATGCGTCTGACGCATCACTTCGCCAGCCACCTGGCGCCGGATCGCCTGCAGTTGGCGGAAGAACTTGGCTTGGCGCCCGGCTCGCTGGAGGAGGATCCGTCGCTCGGCCAAGGCTGGCGGGCCGCGCGGGTCGAGCTCCGCGGCGCCATCGACCGGCACGTGGTCAATCGCCTGCAGCGGGCGATCGCCGATGAGCGGCGCCGGCGGAACATCAACTTTCTTTGCGTCGAGATCGAGAGCGCCGGCGGCGATGCGGCCGAAGGCCTTCGCCTGGCCAACTTCCTGGCCGACCTGAACTCCAGCGAGGTCCGCACCGTCGCCTACATCCCCCACGAGGCCCGCGGCAGCGCCGCCCTGGTGGCCCTGGCGTGCGATCATGTGGTGATGCACGAGGACGCGGTGCTCGGCGGACCCGGCGCTGGCAGCGACGGGGTGACATCGAGCGACCTGCGGGCGCCCGTCGAGCAGTTGGCGCAGGCGAAGGGGCGCGACTGGTCGCTGATGATGGCCGCCGTGGACCCACAGTTCCGCGTCTATCGCTACACGCGCGAAGACACGGGACGCGTGCGGTATTTTTCGGAGGCGGAGCTGGAGCAACGGCCGCAGCCGGACGACTGGCGCCGCGGGAGCGAGGTCGTCAATGAGTCGGGTTTTGAAGGCGCCCGCGCCCAGGAGCTGGGGCTGGCCCGCTATCTGGCGGCGAACTTCGACGAGTTCCGGCAGATCTACCAGCTCGAAGACAACCCACAGCTTTTGAAGCCGAACTGGGCCCACACGCTGATCGCGGCTCTGGCTGACCCGCGTTGGGCGGGCGTGCTGCTGTTCATCGCCTGCTTCTCGCTGATGACCGAGATGATGGCGCCGGGAATGGGCGTCCCCGGCTTCCTCTCCGCGGTCTGCTTCACGCTGTTCTTCTGGAGCCAGTTCCTCCACGGCACCGCCGGCTGGCTCGAGGTGGCGTTGTTTGTGCTCGGCTTATCGTGCATCGCTTTGGAGTTGTTCGTGCTGCCGGGAACGGGCGTGTTCGGCATCGGGGGCGGAGCGCTGGTGATATTGTCCGTCGTCCTCGCCAGCCAGACCTTCGTGATCCCACAGACGAGCGCGGAGTTGGAGCAGATTCCCCGATCGCTGATGCGGGTCGGCTTGGGAGGATTAGGTTTTTTCGCGGCGCTGGTGATTATGCGAAGGGTGCTCCCGCGCACGCCGGTATTCAGGCGCCTTGTGCTCGAGCCGCCCAGCGTGGAAGACGCGGAAGACCTGGAGCATCGGGAGTCGCTGGTCGAGCTGGTTCACCTGGTCGGTAAGCGAGGCGTGACGCTGACGCACCTCGTGCCGGCGGGCAAGGCCCGCTTCGGCGATGAGATGGTCAATGTCTTGAGCCGCTCCGGGATGATTGACGCGGGAACACCGGTGCTGGTGGTGGAAGTGACCGGCAATCGCGTGATGGTGGAGCCGATCGCATAGACAAAGTAGCAGGCACACTCCGTGTGCCGTTTTCATTCATCTCGACGGCACACGGAGTGTGCCTACTACAATGACGCCGTTGATCTGGGCCACGCTCTTGCTGCTCCTGGCGCTGACGCTGGCGGTGATGGAGCTTTTCATCCCGTCCGGAGGCGTGCTGGGATTCGTCTCCGTGCTCGCGGCGGCGGCGGCGGTCTTCATTGCATACTATTATGAGGGACCGATCACCGGAACGATCTTCCTCTTCGTGATCGTGATCTGTGCTCCTATTCTGCTGAACGTGGCGGTGCGCGTCTGGCCGCATACGCCGATCGGCCGCTCCGTGTTGATCGCGCTGCCGGAGACTTCCGACGAGGTGCTCCCCGACGACGAGGAAGATCGCCGGCTCGCATCGCTAGTGGGAAGCCGCGGCGTGGCGCGTTCCGACCTCTTGCCCAGCGGCCGCGTGCAGATCGGCAAAAGTCACTACGACGCCGTCAGCCAGGGAGTGCCGATCGACGCGGGCCAGCAGGTTCAAGTGGCGGCCGTGCGGATGGGCTGCCTTGTGGTGCGGCCGCTGGAGGCGATCGAGGCCGAGATCCCCCCGGACGATCCGCTCGCCCAGCCGATCGAGAACTTCGGCCTCGACCCGCTCGACGACCCGCTCACCTGATGGAGCGATCCGCCGCTGCGCGATATGCTTCAATGTAAGTCACTCGCTCCGCGAGTGACCTACATTGTCTCCACTCGGTTTCCCCTCATGCCGCTCCTCGCTCAACTCGGTCCCATCGAATACTTCTGGATCATTCTCTCGGTTGCGGTGGTGGTCGGCGGGCTGATTCTGCTGATCGTCTTCGCTCGCTATGTCCGGCTGATCGTGCAGTCGTTCTTCACCGGGGCCGGCATCACGCTCTGGGACTTCGTCGGCATGACGTTCCGGCACGTGAAGCCGGAAACGATCCTGCGCGCCAAGATCATGGCGGTGCAGGCGGGGCTGGGGGATGAGGAGATCACCTCCAAGGCGCTGGAGGCGCACTTCCTTGCCGGCGGAAACGTGCCGCTGGTGATCAAGGCCCTCGTGGCCGCCCGCAAGGCGAAGACGATCAAGCTCACCTTCCGCGAGGCGACCGCGATCGACCTGGCCGGCCGCGACGTGCTTGAGGCGGTCCGCACGAGCGTTTACCCGAAGGTGATCGACTGCCCGGCGCCCGGCTCGGGCCGCAACACGCTGGACGGCGTGGCCCAGAACGGCATCCAGCTCAAGGTAAAGGCCCGCGTCACGGTGCGGGCGAACCTGCAGAAACTCATCGGCGGCGCCACGGAAGAGACGATCATCGCCCGGGTGGGCGAGGGGATCGTGAGCGCCATCGGCTCTGCGGTGACGCACTCCGAGGTGCTGGAGAACCCCGACCGCATCACCAAGACGGTGCTCAAGGAGGGACACCTCGACCGGCAGACGGCGTTCGAGATTGTCTCGATCGACATCGCCGACATCGACGTGGGCGAGAACATCGGCGCCCGGCTGCAGGTCGATCAGGCGGAGGCGGACACGCGCGTGGCCCGCGCCAGGGCGGAGCAGCGGCGGGCGATGGCGGTCGCCCAGGAGCAGGAGAACACCGCCACGATTGAAGAAAGCCGCGCCGCCCTGGTGGCCGCCGAGGCCGAGATCCCCCGCGCCATGGCCGAGGCCTTCCGCAGCGGCCGGTTGGGGATCCTCGACTACTACAAGCTCCGCAACGTCCAAGCCGACACCGAGATGCGCCGCTCCATCGCCACGGCGAAATAGACAGCCGTCGCAATCAGCGCAAGGACGTCAATCGGCGTCTTCCGTGTCCTTGGTGTCGATGCCCGCCGGACCGTGGAGGCTTTCCACGTCTACCGGCGGGAGGCTGAGGACGCGCCAGATGCAGTACGTGACCAGCGTCAGCACGGAGGCGATCGAGAGTGTCATGATAATCCAGCCTGCAGTTGTCATGTCGCCTCTCCTGATTGCTGATCCATCTTGTCCAGGTGCTCAAACCGCCGCTCCCGCTTCCACCGGCGACCGGCTATGTGAATCATGAGCATCAAAAACGCGACGATCACGCCGATGAAGAGAATGGAGCTCAGCGCCGCGGGATTGTCGGCGATTGTTTTGGCGTAACCCGGCAGATTGAAATAGCAGAAGAGCACGAATATCGCCAGCAAATACACCGGTACAACGTATTTGAGCATGTACTGCACGAAGCGCGGGATGCGGATGTGAGCCCCGCGGTGGGCTTCCCGCTCGCCGCGGTCGATCCCCAGCACCCAGCCGTAGAGGATCGCCTGCGTCATCGCCAGGAAGAAGATCATCACGCTGCCGACCCAGAAGTCAAAGGTGTCCAGGGCCACCAGGCCTTTCGAGAAGTAGAGCACGAATCCGCAGCCGAGGGCCGTGAGCAGCCCCAGCATGGCGGCCGAGGCGTGCCGCTTCAGTCCGAAACCTTCCTCGAGGAAAGCGATTACCGGTTGCAGCATCGAGACGCTGCTGGTGATGGCCGCCAGGAAGAGCATGAAGAACCAGAGGAAGCCGAACACCTGCCCGCCCCACATCCGCTCGAAGACGTTGGGAAGGGCGATGAAGCCGAGCTGAAACGTCGATTCGGCGAACTGCCCGGCCGCCAGTCCCAGGAAGAGGAACGCCGCGGGGACGGTGATCAACCCGCCCAGACAGACCTCGAAGAACTCGTTCACGCTGCTGGAGGTCAGGCCGCTCAGCACCACGTCGTCCTTCTCGCGCAGATAGCTGGCGTAGTTGACGATGATCCCGAAGCCGACCGAGAGCGTGAAGAACACCTGGCTCGCGGCCGCCAGCCAGGTTTGCGGGTCTTTGAGCTTATCGCCCGCCGGATCCCACATGAACCCTAGCCCGTCCACGACGGTGCGCCCGTTGGTCGGCGGCAAGGTCAAGACGCGGATGAGCACGATGATCGCCAGCAGCGCCATCCCCGGCATGGCGATCTTGCAAAACATTTCGATTCCTTTGCTCACGCCGCGGTAGATGAGGTAGAAGTTCATCAGGAATACGCCCGCCAGCACGACCAACCAGCCCCGGGTCTCGCCCCCGAGGGCGAAGCCGTCCTGATGGCTTCCCACGAAGCGGGAGAAGAACGTGCGGTAGGCGATCGACCGCCGGTCGTCTTCGGAGAGCGCCGCCGCTTCGGCCTGGGCGGTCGCGGGATCCGCCCCTTGCTCCACGCGCGAGTCGATATGAGTTTCGGCCGCCTGCGCGTAGAACCGCGTGGCGCCCCAATCCAGTTCGCCCGCCCCGGCGCTTTGAGCCGCGGCGGCTCGCTCTTCATCGATCATCAAGCCGCCGGTGAAGTAATTCACCGCGTAGCCCAGGCACCACGCCTCGATGAGGACGTAGTACATGTAGATGATCAGGGGGATCAGCAGCGCCATTCCCCCAAAATACTTCGCCAGCCGGTTCCGCCAGATGACGGTGTAGATGCCGGGGGCCGAGTTGAACCCCCGCGTCCCGCCGTAGCGGCCCATCGTCCATTCGGCCCAGCAGAGCGGGATTCCCAGGATCAAGAGCGAGATGAAGTACGGCAGCATGAAGGCCCCGCCGCCGTTCTGCGCCGCGTTGCCGGGGAAGCGGAGGAAGTTGCCCAGCCCCACCGCCGAGCCGGCCACCGCCAGGATCACGCCGATCCGCGATCCCCATTTCTCCTTCACGGGTCCCATCGACACTTGAGGCTCTCCTCGGAAGGTTGACCACCGCCAGTCGCAAGAGCGCAACCGCCGCCGAAATGTTACACGGCGATACTGGAAGCGAAAGCAATATAGCAACCGCAGCGACGCGATCAAACGGCAACTACGGAAGCGAAGCCTCCCATTGCTGGTGTTGTTCGCTGAGCCGCTCGAGGAGCTCGGGACGCTCGGCGGCGAGGTCCTGCATCTCGCCGACGTCCGTCTGCAGGTCGAAGAGTTGGAACGGCTCTTGGGGACCGGTGCGGAGCAGCTTGTATCGGCCGGCGCGGAGGGCGCTGTACCGGCGGTAGCGGAAGTAGAACGCCTCGTGCGGCGAGGAGGCGGCGCCCGCCAGCATCGCGGTCGGATCGCGGCCGTCGATCTCGCGGTCCTCAGGCAAGCGGCCGCCCGCCGCGAAGACGATCATCGGGAAAAAATCGCAACTGAAGAACGGCTCGCGACATACCGTTCCCGCTGGGAGCACGCCCGGCCAGCGCACCAGACAGGGGACGCGGATCCCGCCTTCCCACAACGTCACGCCGCCGCCCCGCAGCGGCAGATTGGAAGCGACTTCCTTGCCGCGGCCTTCCAACATGAAAGCTCCGTTATCGGAGAAGAAAATCACCAGCGTGTTGTCCCG
>JAHWKS010000159.1 GCA_019347795.1 Planctomycetota bacterium
CACCAGCGACGACGGCGTTTACCGCTTCACGGGACTGCGAGCGGGGACTTACGTCGTTGCGGAAGTGCAGCCTGCGGGTTGGCTCGACGGGTTGGACGCCGCCGGCACGATCGGCGGCGCCGCCGTCGGTGCCGCGGACCGGCCGGGCGATGCGATTCGCGGCGTGGTGCTCAAGTGGGGCAGCGACGGCGTGGAGTACAACTTCGGCGAGCTGCTGCCCGCGGTGATCGAAGGCGTCGTCCACACTGATCCCGATCGCGACTGCGTCTTCGACGAGGGCGAGTCGCCCATCGTCGGCGTGCGAGTCGTGCTTCGCGATCAGGCCGGCGACCAGGTGGCGGAAACGACAACGGGCGCCGACGGACGATATCGCTTCGAGGGACTGGCGCCGGGGAGCTACACGATCGTCGAGGCGCAGCCTGCCGGCTTTTTCAATGGCGATCAGAAGCCCGGGACGACCGGCGGCGACGGGAGCGTCGCGAACGTCATCTCCGCGGTGACGGTCGCAAGCGGACACGTTTCCGCAGAGAACTATTTCTGCGAAGTCCCGCCCGCGATGCTCTCCGGCTTTGTGTTCCAGGACGGCGCCGCGATTTCGACGACCGACGGCGAACCGCCCGAGAACCTCCGCGAACTCCGCGACGGCGTATTCACGCCGGACGATACGCCGCTTGCCGGCGTGGTGCTGGAACTGCGGAACGGCATCAATGGCGAGCCGATCGACGCGGCCGCCGCGCTGCCGGGCTACTACGCCTCCGGCCCGATTCGCGCGGTCACCGACGCGGCCGGACACTACGAATTCGCCGGACTGGCGCCGGGGAACTATGCCGTGTTCCAGGTGCATCCCGAGGGATACCTCGACAGCATCGACACGCCCGGCACGCTCTCCGGCTTCGCCTTCAACGTCGGCGAGACGGTTCCCGACTTCGTGCTCAGCACGCTGACGATCAGCCCGCAGAACGATGCGGTGGTGCGGATCATCTTGCCGGCGGGCGCGAACTCGCAGAGCAACAACTTCAGCGAAGTGCGTGTGCAGCGGCTCGTCACGCCGCGGCCGCCCGAGACGCCCCTTGTGCCGTCGCCGGAGCAGCCGATCCCGCAGGCCGCGCCGGCGATCGCCCTGCCGCCGGTGTTGCCGCCTCCCCTGCTTCCGCCGCCTCCCGAGGTGGGCATGCTCGGCGGAGGCGAGGCGTTCACCTGGCATCTGAGCGTGGTGAACGGCGGCGCCCCGCGCGGCGAAGGCTGGCTCCAGCCGGCCGGGAGCTCCCCCTGGCGCCGAGCCAGTTACGAGTCCAACCCGCTGTGGCAGACGCAAGCGCTGCAGGGCGGCATGTGGGTCTTCGCCGGACAAGAGAGCAATCGCGTCGCGATCGAGGAGCAGCGCGCCAGTGGCGTGCGCCATCGCATCTTCGGACTCAAAGGCGCCATTCCCATCGCCGGAGACTGGGACGGCGACGGCGTGAGCGAGATGGGCGTCTTCCTCGCCGGCCAGTGGTTCCTCGATCTCAACGGCAACGGCCAATGGGACCCGGAGGACCTCTGGGCGCAGCTCGGAGACGCCTCCGATACGCCCGTGGTCGGCGATTGGGACGGCGACGGGAAGGACGACATCGGCATCTTTGGTCCCATATGGCCGGGCGATCCGCGGGCCCTGCGTCACGAGCCGGGCGTGCCTGACGCCCAAAACCGGCTGAACGTCCACACGCTGCACGACCGGCCGAAGAACGTCCCGCCCGAGCCGGAGGAGGCGACCGACCGCCCGCGGCGCCTGCAGCGGAGCGAGCATGGCCGGCGCCGCGAGGACGTGATCGACCATGTCTTCCAATACGGCACGGAGCGCGAGCGGGCCATCACGGGCGATTGGAACGGCGACGGGATCAGCACGATCGGCGTGTTCCGCGACGGCGAGTGGACGCTCGACGTGGACGGCGACGGCGTGCTCACCGCCGCCGACGCGACGATGCGCTTCGGCGTTGCGGGCGATCTGCCGATCGTCGGCGACTGGAACGGCGACGGCGTGGACGATCTCGGCGTGTTCCGCGACGGCCGCTGCCAGTTGGACGCCAACGGCAACCGCGAGATGGACGCCCACGACAAAGTCTTCGAGTTGGGCGAAGAAGGCGACAGCCCCGTCGCGGGCGATTGGAACGGAGACGGCGCCGACGAACCCGCCGTCTACCGCGACACCCCGGAGGGGAGCGAGGAATAGCGAGCGTCAGCACGGCGCGAGCGACGTTGGCCTCCCCGAATTCGGTGTATAATGCCAGTACCTTCCGCTCGGGAGAGACCGACAATGCCCGTACATGACTGGACTCGCGTGGAGGATGGCATCTTTCACGCCTTTCACGTCGCTTGGATCCCACTGCTTAGCAAGTCCCTCAACGAGGGCCTGTTGCCGGAGGGTTACTATGCCCTCCCTGAACAACATGCTGGTCGCGCGATTGCCGATGTACTGACGCTGCACGCAAGCCCCGCACGGACAGAGCCTTACCCGCTGCCGCCCGCCACGGGTGGAGTGGCGGTAGCGGAGGCGCCGCCGAAGTCGCAACATCGAGAGACCGTGGAAGCGGAAGTGCTGGCTCGGCGTCGGAGCATCGCGATCCGCCACGTGAGCGGTCACCGGCTGGTGGCATTGCTGGAGATCGTCTCGCCGGCGAACAAAGATCGGCGGGACTCCGTGGACGAATTCTCAGACAAGGTTTGCTCGGCGCTTCGCCTCGGCGTGCACGTTTTGGTCGTGGATCTGTTTCCGCCGCGCCCTTCGGCGCCGCAGGGGATGCACGCCGCCATCCGCGCGCGACTCCGGACGCCTGAGGCGTCGTACGACCTTCCGGCGGATGAGCCGCTGACCCTGGTCAGCTACGCCGCGGGTCCCCGGATCGAAATTTATGTGGAACACCTCGCCGTCGGCGCCGCGCTTCCGGACATGCCGCTTTTTTTGCGGCCCGATCGTTATGTAAATGTCCCGCTGGAAGCGACGTATCAGGAAGCCTATCGCGGATTGCCGAAGTTTTGGCGCGACGTACTGGAAGGCCGCGACGTGGAGTAATCTGCAAGCTTCAACACAACCGCGTCCAGGTGTGGCGCCGCTTCCCCGTCAAACCCCTTTCGCTGCCCGGATGTCGGATAGAAGATTTTGCTCATGTCTTTCCGCCGCGACTGCGCCTTCTCAGGTTTGCGTGTCGCTCCGGCGAGCTTCGCGTGCGTACCCGCTTTGTGCGCCGCTTCCAGTCGCTGGCCCGCCGCTTCGCCATCCGCCGTAGTTCCTTGAGTTCATCGATCGAAAACGGTTTGCCTTGAATCTGGTCGCCCTTGTGCAGCATCGCATGGCAATTCGGACACACTGGTTGCAGGTCTTTTTCCGGGTCAACTTTTTGGCGGCCATGCCTTAAGGGCTTGAGATGATGCACATGGATGAATCCTTCGCCGATCTCCCCATACTCCCTATCAAACCTCATGTGGCAGACCGCGCATTTTAGGCCGTGCTTTGATATACAACGCCGCCTAGCTTCTTGGTCTCGCTCGTGAAAATCTATGCAGATTCGCTTTGTGGCGCCCTCGATGAATACCGGAACTTCTTCGGCGATCAACTGTTCAGCGATGATAAGAGGCTTTGGTGAAGCGGCGCCGCGGCGCGACTTTCGATTCGGCTTGCTATCTGGCGCATCGCCACCTTGCCTCTTTTTCCCTCGCTTGGGCCTTTGCTTCGTTGCCGGTTGGCTGGATTGAGGAAGGTGGGGAGCGGCGGTTTCTTCCGTCTTCGATTGCATGGGTAATTGCTGTGCGGGAAATCGCCAGGGTTCCCGCTCCTTAATCCGCTGATAAACGGATGCAGATACAGCATGGTCAATGAGGCGATACTCGCCGCTTTTTCCGCCGCGATGTTGGACGTGCCCTCGGCCCTCATGCCACATGACTCTACAAACGCTTCGTGAAAATGTTGGGTTGTCCGAAAAATACAACTGGCGATCGAGAATCTCGCGAGCGATGCCCTCATACCATCTCCATTGTTCGGGCGGCGTCTCATACAAGACGATGAGGGCGGCTTCCCAAATCTTCATCCATCACCTCCGATCGCGACGGCTTGGTGACCACGGGCGCAGAAAACAGGAGAGGCGCGCTTCTCGGGGGGCAATTTCGTCTTCAACACAACGGCGTCCAGGTGTGGTGCTTCTTTCCCGTCAGGCGCTCCAGCGCCAGGGCGGCTTCGGTGCGGACGCTGGGGTCGGCGTCCTCCAGCAGCCGCTCGACCGTCGGCAGGCAGGCGGGGACGCCGGGATGTTCGCGTCCCAGCCGTCCCAGGTGCCAGGCGGCGAGGCTGCGGACGAAGTACATCTTGCTCCCCGTCGCCTCGATCAGCTTCGCCACCGCGTCCGGTCGGGAAGGATCGACGCGGGCCAGGGCCGCGGCCGCCCACACGGCGACGAACTCCGACGGGTCCGTCAGCGCCGAACGCAGCTCCCGCGCGTCCTCCTTCGCGTCCGGACCGATCTCTCCCAGCGCGTACGCGGCCAGGCGCCGCACCACAGGGTCGCTGTCCTTCAGCAAGCCGCTCCAATCTTTGCTTGTTTTGCCGAGATACTGAGTCGGAGAACTCATCGGGCGCCTCCTCTTACGCGCCTTCGCCCAAGCGGCGATCGAGATTAAACGCTGCACTAATCAGGCCGATATGCGTAAACGCCTGCGGGAAATTCCCCAGCGCCTCGCCGTTGGGACCGGTCTCTTCGGCGTACAGCCCGAGGTGGTTCGCGTACGTCAGCATCTTCTCAAAGATGAACCGCGCCTCCTCCAGCCGGCCGGCGCGAGTCAGCGCCTCGACCAGCCAAAACGTGCACATGTTGAAGGTCCCCTCTTCGCCGGTCAGCCCGTCGCCGGCGCCTTTGCCGATCTCGTAGCGATAGACGAGGCTGTCGGACACCAGCTCGTCCAGCGTGCGGTCGATGGTGCCCAGCATCCGCGGGTCGGTGGGCGAGACGAAGAACACCATCGGCATGATCAGGTTCGCCGCGTCCACGGCGTCGGATCCGAACGCCTGCACGAACGTCTTTCGCTCGAAGTTGTAGCCCTCGTGCATGATCGTCTCGTGAATCTCATTCCGCAGAGACGTGAAGCGGCCGAGGTCCAACGGCAGGCTCCGCTTCTGCGCCAGCCGCACCGCGCGGTCGAGGGCGACCCAGCATTGCACCTTCGAGTAGACGAACTGCTGCGGTCCGCCGCGCACTTCCCAGATGCCGTCGTCGGGGCGCATCCAGTTGTCCGCCACCCAATCGAGCATCCGCCGCAGCCGGGTCCAGGAATCGTAGCTGATGGGAGAGCCGTACTTGTCGTACAGGTAGACCGAGTCGATCAGCTCGCCGTAGATGTCGAGCTGCAACTGCCGGCTGGCGGCGTTGCCGATCCGCACCGGCCGGGACCCGCAGTAGCCCTCCAGATGATCGAGCGTCTCTTCGGGCAGCTCCGCCCGGCCGTCGATGCCGTACATCACCTGGAGCGGCCCGGCCTGCCCGCCTTCGATGGCCAGTTGCTCCAGCCAGTGCATGAAGTGCTCCGCCTCCTCGGTGAACCCCAGCCGCAGGAAGGCATAGAGCGTGAAGGCCGCGTCCCGGACCCAGGAATAGCGGTAGTCCCAGTTCCGCACGCCGCCGATCTCCTCGGGCAGGCTGGTGGTCGGCGCCGCGACGATGGCGCCGGTCGGCTGAAAGGTGAGCAGCTTGAGCACCAGCGCCGAGCGGTTCACGATCTCTCGCCATCGGCCGGTGTACCGGCATTTGCTCAGCCACCCGCGCCAGAAGTGGACCGTCCGCTGCAGCGCCTCTTCGCCCAGCAGCCGGGCTTCGAGCAATTCGCCCTTGGGACCTTCCTCCAGGTGCCGGAGGATGAAGGTGGCCGACTCGCCGGGATGGAGCACGAACTCGACCGCCACGCCGTCATTGATCCGCGCCAGCGGGAAGCGGCTGATGAGCGAGATCTTCATCCCCTCCGCCTCGAACACCGCCCCGCGGGCTTCCAGGTGAACCTGGTGCGGCCGGCGGGCGAAGTCGAACGCCGGATGGCAATCGAGCCGGAAGCGAACCGACCCCCGCACCGCCCGCACCACCCGCACAATCTGGTGCTGCTTGCGGCCGGTGGCGGTTTCCTGGATCGGCATGAAATCGACGACTTCCCCCACGCCATTGCTGCTGAGGAAGCGCGTCACCAGCACGTTCGTGTCGGGCAGATACATCTGCCGCTGCCGCGCCTCGTGACACGATGCGATCTTGAAGTAGCCGCCTTTGTTGCAGTCGAGAATGGCGGCGAAGATGCTGGGCGAGTCCACGTGCGGCAGGCAGCACCAGTCGATGGCGCCGTCCATCCCCACCAGCGCCACCGTGTGCATGTCGCCGATAACGCCGTACGACTCGATCGGCTTGTAACCCATCCGCCGCCTCCAAGGTTGGAGTTCAGCCTTCAGGCTGTCCGTTTTTCATTCGGACACGCTAAAGCGTGAACTCCAACATGCTCGATTCCTGCCTGACAAGAAATCATTGCCGTCCGCGTCTCTGCCGCGCGTAACGGATGCGGCAGCCGTGGGCGTAGGTTTCGGCGGCCTCAGGCGTCTTGCCGGCAAGCGCCGCCTGCACGGCCGGCTCGAGATAACGAGCCGTCACCTCCGCGGCTTTGGCGTTGTCGTCCATCGCCCCCATATAGACGATCTTCCGCTCGGGCGAGAGCACGAAGAACTCGGGCGTTCCTCCGGCGCCGTACTTGCGGCCGGTCTCCTGCGAATCATCGCGCAGGTAGGGAACGGAAAGCCTTTCTCCTTCGCCCGCTCCCGCATTTTTTCCATGCTGTCCGCCTCCGCCTGGCTGACGTTGATCGCCACGACCGCCGCGTCGTCCGCGTGCCGCCTGGCGAAGTCGATGATCCGGTCCTCGTAATCCACGGCCACGGGGCAGCGATTGCACGTGAACACGAGGACGACAAGCTTGTGCTGCAAGTCCGCCAGCGAATGCTTTTGCCCATCGACGCCCGGCAAGTCGCTCCATGCCGGCGCCGCATCGCCGATGCTCAGCACGCGGTTGTACTCGCCGGCGACGCTCGCCGACGCGAACGACATCAAGATGAATCCCATCATCCATCGCAACATGCGACTCTCCTCCCTTTGTAACGTAATCCGAATTGACACGAACGATGATGGCCCAAAGCCCGCGGGAAAGCAACCGCGATCGGCTTCGCTTGCTCCCGCCGCCGCCAGGTCCTATAACCGAGGAAACGCTCAACAAGGATTTGAACATGAGATTAAAAAGCATTCTGCTGCTGGCGCTGGCGGCGAGTTTCTCCGCGAGCAACATCCCGCGAGCCGCCACAGCCCAGGACAAGCCAGCAGCGCCGCGCCGCTGGCTCGCCGCCGCCGCCTTTGTCATCCCCAAGGAGACGGCGCCCGACGGCGAAGGCTACTTCTCCATCGTCTGCGGCCACAACGGCCGGCTCTACATCGGCACGCACGCTAACGCCGTCAACTCCTGGCTCGTGGAGTTCGATCCGAAATCCGAGAAGATGAACGTCGTAGTCGATGCCCATGAAGCAATCGGGGCCGACGCGACCGGCTTTGCGGCGCAGGCCAAGATTCACACCCGCAACAACGTCGGCGCCAGCGGCAAGATCTACTTCGGCACGAAGCAAGGCTATCCGGCCGAGGGCGAGACGCGGGAGGACTATCCCGGCGGCTACCCGATGGTCTACGATCCCGCCACGGGAAAGATGAAGGTCTATCCCATCCCCGTGCCGCATCACGGCATCAACAGCATCGCGCCGGATGAGTCGCGGGGGGTGGCGTACATCTCAACCTGCTCCGACCGCCGCCCCGGCCCCGGCGAGAACGCGATCTTCCTGATCCTCGACCTGGAGAAGGGGACCTACCGCGAGCTGATGGACACCGAGCACTATTATGGGTTCATCGTCGTCGATTACCTCGGCCGGGCGTATCATCCGATCCTGGGCGGCGACATCGCCCGTTACGACCCGCGCACCGACAAACTGGAGCGGCTCAAGCAGACCATCGACGGCAACCCGCCGACCGACCAGACCCGGCTGGCCCTCACGCCCAAGCCCGACCCGATCAACTGGGACATCTCGCCCGACGGCAAGACCCTCTACGCGCAGCCGATGAGCGGCAACGGCCTCTACGCCTACGACCTGACCGCCGAAGGAGACATGCTCCCCGGCCGCTCGCTGGGCGAAGTCATCTCCGGCGCCGCCAGCGTCGATTGCCGCGCCCTCTGCGTCGGCCGCTCCGGCAGGGTCTGGTCGGCGACCACGGAGCGGGCGCCCGAGGGAATTAACCTCCTCCACCTGGTCAGCTACCGCCCCGGCGACGCGAAGCCGACCGACCACGGCCCGGTCGCGATCCGCAACCCCGACTACACCACCTTCACCGGCCCCGATGGCAAGCAGCTTCCTTTCCACGGCGGCCTCTATCAAACCGCCGACGGCCGGGCCACCACCCGCCACGTCATCATGGGCGTCTGCGAAGGCCTGGACGAGAACATCTACATCCTCGCCCTGCATCCGTACACGCTTTTACAGGTTCCCTTGCCGGTGAATGAATGAGGGCTGCGCGGCCAGCGAAGGTGCTTGCCAAGCGCGCCAAACCCCTCTATCGGGCTGCATGCCGCCAAATCGCCCGGAAGGGAACAGGAACGCATGTACACTATGCTGGGTGGGTA
>JAHWKS010000972.1 GCA_019347795.1 Planctomycetota bacterium
CACTCCATCACTCCATCACTCCATCACTCCATCACTCCATCACTCCAACACTCCAACACTCCAACACTCCAATACTCCATCACTCCCACCGCCTTGGCAGGCGCCATGACGACGACCTTCGGTTTTGACGTGCACGAGCACTACATGCGGCTGGCGCTGCAGGAGGCGATGCAGGCGGCCGAGGAGGGAGAAGTCCCGATCGGGGCGGTGATCGTCCACGGCGACCAGCTCGTGGCGTCGGCCCACAACCAGCGGGAGCAGCTTCGGGACCCGACCGCCCATGCGGAGATGATCGCCATCACCCAAGCCGCCGAGGCGCTGGGAAGCTGGCGCCTGATCGACTGCACGCTGTTCGTCACGCTCGAGCCGTGCCCGATGTGCGCCGGCGCCATCGTCCAGGCCCGCATCCCCTGGGTGGTGTACGGCGCCGCCGATCCCAAAGCGGGCGCGGTCGATACACTGTATCGCCTGCTCAACGACGCCCGCCTCAACCACCAGTGCCAGGTCATCTCCGGCGTGATGACCGACCAATGTAGCGCCGTCTTGAGCGAGTTCTTTCAGAGACAACGCCGGCTGGGGAAGAAGTAACAGCCGCCGTCGAACTTCCCTCCCGGGCCAAGCTTCCCTTCTGGAGCGTCGCCCGCAGGCGCTTGCTGGAGCTGTACCGATGGACCGTGAACCAGCCCTGCGTCCGGGTCTTGGCCGCCACGTGGGCAAAGCCAAGGAACTCGAATTTTCCGGGCCGCAAGGCAACCACGCGCCTGCGAATCGCTTTCCTCGCTGACGCGTCGGGCTACCTTTCGCGCCGGCCGGTCTTCGTCCCGCAGGGACGCCCGCCAATAGCCCACCGATTCATCGGTGGATGATGGAGACGCCACCGCGTCGCTGAAGGGTGGCGAATGGCGTCGGAGGAATCGCGAAGCGGCCGGGGTCACGCGTGGACGGGAGCGGCGGCCGCGTGGTTCGTCTGCATTTATTATACTGTACTGATGTTCAAACCGGGGCTGCAAAGCGATTTTCTCCGCTTGCGGACGACAGCCGGGAACTTACGTCGCGGGCCGCGGCGGCGAGTCATCGTAAATGGCAATCCCGGAAAAAGTTGCGGCGAAGCACCCCAGCCGGCCGCGACGTAAGTTTTTTTAAATGTGGCCTCGGCCCGCCGTCGCTGCTGGGTTTTGGCGCCCGGGATTCTCGGGTTTCCGATGAGTTGCAGCGGGGGGTGGGTTGGGTAAGATCGAGCGTGGGGCCGAATCTGCCTGCCTGCTCCTTTCCTGCCGCATCTGTTGAGATCATGAAGTACGCCCGCTCGGCGATGGGGTTTTTGCTCGCGCTTGTTTTGGTTTCCGCCGCTTGGGCGCAGGATCCGTTTCAAGCGGGGGTTCGGCCGACCGATCCGCTTTCGCCCGCGGAGGAAGAGGCCTCGTTTCGCCTTCCGCCGGGGTTCGAGATTCAACTGGTGGCGGCCGAGCCGGAGATCCAGAAGCCGCTCAACATGGCCTTTGATGCCCGGGGGCGGCTGTGGATTACGGATACGGTGGAGTACCCGTATCCGGCGCCGCCCGATCGGCCGGGCCGGGATACGATCAAGGTCCTCGAAGACACCGACGGCGACGGCCGGGCCGACCGCGTCACCGCCTTCGCCGAGGGGCTGAACATTCCCATCGGTCTTTATCCGTACAAGAACGGCGTGATCGCCTACAGCATTCCCAACATTTACTTGTTCGAGGACACGGACGGCGACGACCGCTCCGACCGCCGCACGAAGCTGTACGGGCCTTTCGACTATTCCCGCGACACGCACGGGATGCAAAACGCCTTTCGCCGCGGCTTTGACGGCTGGCTCTACGCCTGCCACGGCTTCAACAATCAGTCGCAGGTAAGCGGCGCCGACGGCCATCAGGTGACGATGCACTCGGGCAACACCTACCGGATGCGGCTGGACGGTTCGCGGATCGAGCATTTTACGTGGGGACAGGTCAATCCGTTCGGCATGACGCAGGACCCGCTGGGAAATCTCTTCACCGCCGACTGCCACCGCAAGCCGGTCTATCAATTGCTGCGGGGCGGCTACTATCCGAGCTTCGGCAAACCGCACGACGGGCTCGGTT
>JAHWKS010000160.1 GCA_019347795.1 Planctomycetota bacterium
AAGCGGCTTAACGCCGAGGTGCTGCTGGATTCGATCGATCAGGTCACCGGGACCTCGTCTCGGTTCGGCGGCGTGCCGGTGGGAACGCGGGCGGTGGAGTTGCCCGACAACGGCTTCAACTCCTACTTCCTGACCGTGTTCGGCCGGCCGGAGGCGAGCAGCGCCTGCGAGTGCGAGCGATCCTCCGAGGCGAATCTCGCTCAGAGCCTGCACCTCTTGAACAGCAGCGAAATTCAAGGCAAACTCACCAGCGGCGCCGGCACGGTCGCCAAGTTCGGCGGAGACGCCGAGCGGGCCGACCCTGAGAAGGTTCGGGAGTTGTACCTGCTGGCGTTCTCCCGCGAGCCGACGGAAGAGGAGCTATCGATCGCCGTGGAGCACGTCGGCCAGGCCGAGAACAAGCGGCAAGCCTACGAAGACGTGGTCTGGGCGCTCATCAACACGAAAGAGTTTTTGTTCAACCACTAATTCCCACCGATCGCATCCATCGTTTAACCGCGTGCCCACCGGGCCGCGCGGAGTCTTGCAGTAGTTCCTGCGCGGCCCGCTGGGCACGCGGTTAAACGATCGACCTCGCCAAACACCCACAGCTCACGATGCGGTAACGACTCGCGTTGCCGTTCGGCCCTCCTGCATGGACTCCTGCGAAGGAGAGAAGTCATGGATTTTCGCTGTTCCTGGTTCGCCGCCGCGGCGCGACTGTCGCTCGTGACCCTGCTCGCGTTCGGCGTCACGGCCGTCGCTTCGGCACAGTTGCCGGTCGCGGAGCTGAAGTCGATCTTCCCGCCGGGCGGCAGGCAGGGCACGACAGCCGACGTCCAGATCACCGGCACGGACCTCGACGGCGCCGAGACGCTCCTCTTCTCGCATCCGGGGATCACCGCCGCGGTGAAGATGGAAGAGGCAGGGCCGCTGGTGAAGACGCCGCGACCGGTCGAAAACCAGTTCGCCGTCACGATTGCGGGAGACGTTCCTGCGGGAATCTACGAGGCGCGGGCGGTCGGCCGCTTCGGCGCCTCGAACCCTCGGGCCTTCGTCGTCGGCAGTCTCGAGGAGCTGCGTGATAACGGGAACAACCGCGCTCCGGAGAATGCGCAGGAGATCCCCGTCGGCTCGGTCGTGAACGGGACGACCGAAGGGGACAACGTTGATTACTACAAGCTGAACCTCAAGCAGGGACAGCGGGTGATCGTCGATTGCTGGGCGCGGCGGATCGACTCGCGAATGGACGCGACGCTGGTGCTTTACAACGAGGCCGGACAGGAGCTGGCCCGCGATCGCGACACGGAAGGCCGCGACGCTTTGCTCGACTTCACCGCTCCCGCCGACGGCGCCTACCTCGTGGGCGTATACGACTTCCTCTACCGCGGCGGCGCCGAGTATTTTTATCGCCTCCGGGCGCACACCGGGCCGCACGTCGATTTTGTCTTTCCGCCGGTCGCCGAAGCCGGCAAGGCGGCGAAGATCACCGTCTACGGCCGCAACCTGCCGGGAAGCAAAGTAGCCGACGATGTGCAGCTTGACGGCCGGCCGCTGGAGGCCCTGGAAGTCGAGGTCACGCCGCCGGCCGACGAAAAAGCGCAGCGTCAACTGGCCGTCACCACGTTTGTGAAGCCGCACGCGGCGTCGCTCGACACGTTCGCGTGGCAATTCACGTCGCCGGCCGGCGCCGCCGATCCCACGCCGATCGCCTTCGCCGAGGCGCCGATCGTCGTGGAGCAGGAGCCGAACGATGAGCCGGCCACTGTGAACAAGATCGCGCCGCCGTGCGAGTTCGTCGGCCGGTTCTATCCTGACAGCGATCGGGACTGGGTCGAGTTCGAGGCGAAGCAAGGCGATGTGTTCTGGGTCGAGGTCGTCTCGCACCGCTAAGGCCTGGACGCCGACCCGTTTGTTCTCGTGCAGAAGGTCAAGAAGAACGAGAAGGGCGAGGAGCAGATCAGCGACGTCGCGCAGGTGGACGACCCGGGGGATCGCAACAACCGCATTGGGACCGATTTCGACACTTCGACGGATGATCCGTCCTGGAAGCTGGAGGCGAATGAAGACGCGACCTACCGCATCCAGGTTCGGGACAACTTCGGCAGCAGCCGCGCCGATCCGCGGTACGCTTACCGCCTGATCGTCCGCCGCACGCGGCCCGACTTCCGCCTGATCGCCACGCCCGAGCCGGGACCCACCACAAACAACAATCAGGTCCTGCAATACGCTTCGGTGCTGCGCCGCGGCGGCTCGACGTACGTGGAGATTCGCGCCGAACGTCTGGACGGCTTCGACGGCGAGATCGAGGTGACCGCCGAAGGTTTGCCGCCAGGCGTCACTTGCACGAGCGCCATCCTGGGCGGGAATGTCAAGGAAGGTTGTCTCGTGTTCACGGCCGACGAAAACGGCCCCGCCTGGAATGGTCCGATCACGGTGGTGGGCAAGGCGAAGATCGGCGAATCCGAAGTGGTCCGCTCCGCCCGGCCCGGTTCGCTGGTCTGGGGAACCAACAACCGCCAGCAGGAAACGCCCATCGCCCGCATGGCCCGCGACCTGGTGCTGTCGGTGATCGAGACCGAAACGGCGCCGGCCCTGGTGAAAGTCGGGGACGGCCAGATTATCGAAACTTCGAAAGGGGCCAAAGTGGAGCTTCCGGTAACGTCCGACTGGCGCGGCGAAATCAAGGGGGACATCGCCCTGGCGCAGGTCGGCGCTCCCAACGAGTTTCAGGTAAAGAATCTCAACCTCAAGAAGGGACAGGACGGGAAGCTCGAGTTCACGCTGAATAACAACAACATTCAGCCGGGCGCCTATACGTTCTATCTCCGCGGCACGACGAAGCTGGCGTACGACCGCAATCAAGACGCCGTGAAGGACCACCAGGAGCGGCAGAAAGAGATTGACGCGATCATCAAGGAGCTGCAGGAGAAAGCCAAGCAGGCCGCAGACGCCAAAACCAAGACGACGCAGGCCGCGCAGGAAGCGGCTCAGGCGGTGAAGCAGAAGGAGCAGGCTGTCGCCGCCGCCAAGCCCGAGGAGGCGGAGAAGGCGAACCAGGAATTGGCCGCCGCCCGCGAGCAGCTCAAGGCCGCCGAGGAAGCGAAGGCGCAGTCCGAGGCGGAGGACAAAGCCGCACAGGACCTGGTGAAGCAGGCCCAGGAGCGTAAGAAGCAGATCGATGCGCAGTTGAAGCAGGTGCAGCAAGCGAATCAAAAGAAAGACATCAACTTGTTCCTGGTCTCCACCCCGATTCGTCTGCGCATCGCGTCCGATCCGATTGAACCTTCCGCCCAGGCGCCCGCGGCGGTGAAGCAGGGGGAAAAGACGGAGATCTCCGTTTCCGTCAATCGCCTCTACGGCTTCGACGACCAGGTGGAGGTGACGCTGGAGACGCCCGGCGTAAGCGGCGTCTCGGCGCCGAAGATCAACATCGCCAAGGGCCAGAGCGACGGTAAGCTGGAAGTAACCGCCGCCGGCAACGCCAGCGTCGGCGAGCATACCGTCAATCTCCGCTTCCGCGTGCGGTTCAACAACGTCCAGCTCGATGAGGTCGTGCCGGTGACGCTGAAAGTGGAGATGGCGGAGAAGAAGTAGAGCGGGCGAGCGGCGAATAGCGAGTGGCGACTGGGGGGCAGGAATTTCGCCACACTCCATTCGCTATTCGCCACTCACCATTCGCGGAATCTTTAACACAGACAAGTTCATCCAAGGTGCAGTCAGATGCGTAAAGCCTCGATCGTCACGAAGACGCTCCTTCTAATCGCGGCGTTTGCGTCGCCGGCCGCGATTGTCTCGGCCGAAGACACGCCGATTCCCATCGCCGACGTGCAGCATGAAGGGCCGGTCGATTTCGAGAAGGAAGTCCTGCCGATCGTTCGGCGGAATTGCATCGCCTGCCATAACTCGACCAATGCCGAGAGCGAACTGGTGCTCGAGACGCCGCAGTCGATCCAGAAAGGCGGATTGGAAGGCCCGGCGGTCGTGCCCGGCAAGAGCGGCGAAAGCCTCTTGCTCATGCTCGCCTCCCACCAGCGCGAGTCGTACATGCCGCCGCCCGACAACGGCGTGGGCGCCAAGCCGCTCACGCCCGACGAGCTGGGGCTGATCAAGCTCTGGATCGATCAAGGCGCCGGCGGCGAAGTGGCCGGCGTGAGCGGCCCCGTTTCCTGGCAGCCGCTCCCCCCGGGGGTGAATCCGATTTACGCCGCCGCCGTGACTCCCGACGGCCGCTATGTCGCCGCCAGCCGGGCCAACCAGATCTTCATCTATCACCTCGCCACGAAGCGCGAGATGATGCGGCTCACCGATCCCGCGCTGCTCGAGTCGGGCATGTACGACAAGGCGGGCGTGGCGCATCTGGACATGGTGCAGTCGCTCGCCTTCAGCCCGGACGGCGAGCTGCTCGCCTCGGGCGGTTTCCGCAACGTCAAATTTTGGCGGCGGCCGCGGGATGTGCGGTTGAAGGAGCTTCCAGGGATCGACTCGCCGGGCCGCTCGCTCGGCCGCAGCGGCGACGGCAAGTGGCTCGCGGTCGGCCAGGAGAACGGGCAGGTAAAATTGTTCGACTTGGCCGAGGGTCAAGTCGCCAAGACGCTTGCCGGCCACGGCGGATCGGTGACGGGCGTCGCATTCACCAAAGACGGCGCAAAGCTCGTCACCGGTTCGCAGGACAAGACGCTCCGCGTGTGGAGCGTCGCCGACGGCGCGGAAATCGCCAAGGTGGAGACGCCTTCGCCGGTGACGGCCGTAGTGCTGGCGGCCGACGATCAGCAGATCGCCGCGGCCAATGACGATAACGTGATCCGCACCTGGACCGTTCCGCAGGCCAATCAGCCGGCGCCCGCGGAAGGCGAAACGCCCGCCGCGCCCGCTCCGCTCAAGGAGCTGAAAGGGCACAGCGGCGCCGTCACGTCGGTGGCGGTGAATCCCGCAGCGGCGACGCAGATCGTCTCCGGCAGCCAGGACGGCACGCTGCGGCACTGGGATGTCAACGGCGGCAACCAGATCCGCCAGATGAATCACGGCGGCCCGGTCGCCGCGGTCGCCGTCCGTCCCGACGGCCAGCGGTTCGCCTCGTCCAGCTCCAACAACACCGCCAAGATCTGGAACGCCGGCAACGGGCAGCAGGTCGCCGAGTTGAAGGGGGATTTTAAGGCCCGTTACAACGCCGAGGACAAAACCCGCGCCGTCGCGTTGGCGAAGAAGATCGTAGACTTGGCCGGCAAAGACGTGGAAGAGGCGAAGAAGCGAAAGACATCGGAAGAGGAGAACGAAAAGAAGGCTACTGAGGAGCGGAACAAGGCGGAGGAGGATTTCAAGAAGAAGGAAGAGGCCCTCAAGAAGCCGCTCGCCGACAAAGAAGCCGCCGACAAAGAGCTGGAGACGGCGAAAGCCGAGTTCACCAAAGCCGAAGAAGCCAAGACCGCCGCCGAGACGGAGTTGACCAAAGCCGACGAGGCGCTCAAGATCGCCCAGGCCGCCCGCGACGCCGCGAACAAGGCGGCCGACGAGGCGCAGAAGACGCTCGTGGATGCTCAAGCGAAACTGACTCCAGCGCAAGAAGCGGCCAAGGCTCAGCCTGACAACAAGGAGCTTGCCGACGCCGCAGCCGCGGCCCAAAAGGCGGTCGAAGAGGCTCAAGCCGCGAAGACGAAAGAGGATGAAGAGAAGGCAGCCAAGGAGAAGGAGTTCCAGGACGCCGCCGCCGCGAAGAACGCCGCGGCCGAGGCGAAGAAAAAGGCCGATCAGGACTTCGCCGCCGCGCAGAAGAAAATGAGCGACGCCGAGAATAAGGTGAAGCAGGCCGACGGTCCGTACACCAAGGCCAAGGATGAGCGGGACGCCGCCGAGCGGACCTTCAAGGCGGCCGAGCGCAGCATCGAGCGGGCCAAGGAGGCGGTCCAGGCCGCCACCGAGGCCATCGCCGCCGCCGAGGCGGCGCACAAAGAAACGCAGGACCGTCTGATTCAGGCCGAGGCGACTCAGAAGCAAGTGCAGGAGTCGCTCGCCCAGACGGAGAAGCCGCTGCTGGCGATCGCCTTCTCGCCCGATGGCAAGTTGCTGGCGACCGCGGGCGAGAACCAGGTCATCCACACCTGGGACAGCGAGACCGGGGAGCCGGTCGAAGCCCGCCGCGGCCAAGGGGCGAATATCACGCATCTGGCGTTCACGCCTGGGGGGGACATCGTCTCGCTCGGCGCCGACAACTCGGCTATCGTCTGGGCCGGCAATCCTGAATGGAAGCTGGAGCGGATGATCGGCTCGCCCGAATCGAGCGAGGCGTTCGTGGACCGGGTAACGGCGATGGACTTCAGCGACGACGGGAAGATCCTCGCCACCGGCGGCGGCGAACCGTCCCGCTCGGGCGAGCTGAAGCTGTGGAATGTCGCCAGCGGCCAGCTCATCCGCGAAATCGCGGACGCCCACAGCGATACGGTCTTCGGCGTCGAGTTTTCGCCCGACGGCAAATATCTCGCAAGCTGCGGCGCGGATCGGTTCATGAAGGTCTTTGAGGTCGCGACGGGCCAGTTCGTCCGCTCGTTCGAGGGCCACACGCATCACGTGCTTGACGTCTCCTGGCGGGCCGACGGCCGGGTGCTGGCCACCTCGGGCGCCGACAACGTCGTGAAGGCGTGGAGCTTCAAAACGGGCGATCAAATCAAGACGACCAGCGGCTACGGCAAGGAGGTCACGTCGCTCCGCTTCGTGGCCGACGGCAACGACGTTGTGGTGACCGCCTCGGGGGACAAGAACGTCCGCTTCAACAACGTGGCAGCGGGGAACACGCCCCGCACCTTCGGCGGCGCCCAGGACTTCCTTTACACGGTGGACGTGACCGCCGACGGCAAACGGATCATCGCCGGCGGCCAGGACAGCGTCCTCCGCGTCTGGGCCGACAACGGCCAAAGCATCGTCACCTTCGACCCGCCGAAGACCGAAGAGCCGTCCCAAAGCGAAGGCGCCTCCGGCGGGTAACCCCGTAGTGCAGCCTGCTCGCCTGAGCGGAAGTTGGGCTTAGCTCCGGCGATCGCGCTGAGCGTTCGGGAAATTCCCTGTAGCTTGTAATCAAGCGGCTGTGGGATTCTGGTGTAAATAGACGCGGCGGGCGAGCGGCGCGTAGAATGCACCGCGCTGGGCTTCGTATTGGAAGATCACCATGAGCATCGGCGAACAAATCACCTACACGGCGGCGGATCTGCTTTCAATGCCCGACGGCGATCGTTATGAACTCGTCGACGGGCAGCTCGTGGAGCGGAAAATGGGAACCGAATCAAGTTGGGTCGCCGGCGAAGTTCACAGGCATGTCGGAAACTTCGTGGTTCATCACCGGTTGGGGTGGGCGTTGCCGGAGGGCGCCAGCTATCAGTGCTTCCCGGACGACCCCGAGCGCGTGCGCAAGCCCGACGTCTCCTTCATTGCAGGGGCCCGATTGCCCAACGCCACCGTGCCGCGCGGGCATTGCCCGATCGCCCCGGACCTGGCGGTCGAAGTGGTTTCGCCGCGAGACTCCTACTACGAGGTGGACCAGAAGGTTCATGAATACCTGGCTGCCGGGGTGAAGCTGGTCTGGGTCGTGAATCCCGACAGCCGCACGCTTCGTGTGCACCGGCTCGGCGGGGCAACGTCGGACCTGAGCGAAACCGACGCCGTCTCCGGCGAAGACCTGCTGCCGGGTTTCCAGTGTCGCGTCAGCGAGTTCTTCCCACCGCGGCAATGACGCGAGATACACCGCCGGGATTTTTTCCTCCTCCCGAGCATCAGCGTTCCGACGCCGTCCATCTTCCGGCGCGTCCCGGCGCGCGGTAGCGGCCCTCTTTCGTCGTCAACGCCGGCTCCTATAATGACCGCTCGATGGATTCTCCCCTTCGAGTGTTGGAGCGAGCATTATGGCGGTTGGGTTTGGCGTGATTGGTTGCGGGATGATCGCCAAGTTTCACGCGGCGGCGATCAAAGACATTCGCAACGCGAAGCTGGCGGCCTGCTTTGACGCCTTTCCCGCGGCGGCCGACCGGCTCGCACAGCAGGAAGGTTGCCGCGCGTATCACGAACTGGACGCCATGCTGGCCGACCCGGCGGTGCAGGTGGTGACCATCTGCACCCCCAGCGGGGCGCACCTGGAGCCGGCCGTGGCGGCGGCAAAGGCCGGCAAGCACGTGATCGTCGAGAAGCCGCTGGAGATCACCCTCAAGCGGTGCGACAAGATCATCGAGGCCTGCGAGAAGGCGGGCGTCGTGGTATCGACCATCTTTCCTTCGCGTTTTCACGAATCCTCCAAGCTGCTCAAAACGGCGATGGAGAAAGGGCGCTTCGGCCGACTCACGATGGGAGACGCCTTCGTGAAGTGGTACCGCACGCAGGAATATTACGACAGCGGCGCCTGGCGCGGCACGTGGGAGCTGGACGGCGGCGGGGCGCTGATGAACCAGGCCATCCATAGCGTCGATCTGCTCACTTGGCTGATGGGCCCCGTGGCCGAGATCTCCGCCTTCACCGGCACGCTGGCGCACTCAAAGATCCCGGTGGAAGATGTGGCCGTGGCGACGCTGCGGTTTGAAAACGGCGCGGTGGGGGTCATCGAGGCCTCGACCGCCGCCTATCCCGGCTACCTGAAGCGGATCGAGATTCACGGCTCGGAAGGCTCCGCCGGGCTGGAGGAGGAGGACATCAAGTTTTGGGACTTCAAGAAAACGACGGCCCAGGACAAGAAGAT
>JAHWKS010000161.1 GCA_019347795.1 Planctomycetota bacterium
GGGAGTGGCGCTGGACGGTCGCTGCCTCTGTCTTTAGCTTCCGGGACTCTCTGCGCGCCCGGTTGCGAGCTTTCAGGAGGTCGGCGTGGGCTTCCGCGTCCCAGCGAATGTCCAGGAACTTGGCGACATTCTCCAGCCTCGCTGCGATGATCTGCTCCCGGATCAGACCCAAGTTGGCGATCTTATTGGCCACGTCGGCCAACTTGACAGCGACATCAGCCTTGGTCACGGCTGCGTTTCGCTGTGCTTCAACCAGCCTGAGAAAGTCGCCAAACTCCATCGCGCCACCTTTCGCACCGGGAGCCAGGTGCTCCAATCCGTCGTATGACCAAACGATTGCAAAACGCGACACACATTTTGCCGCGAAGTCCTCTCCTTCGGCAGGCAGAGACTACTTGAGAGTCTTGAGGTACTCGATGATCTGCCAACGCTCCTCATCGGAGAACTCTGTATGGCGCTCGCCGCTATGCCCCTTGTTTGAGTTCCCTGGAATGGGAACACCGTCATCGGTTTCCGTTCTGAACACGAAGGAATCGTCAGTCGGCTCCGTACTGAACCCGACATGCTTCGGGTCGAAGACACGGCTTCCGACATGGAAGCTCTTTACCCGTTCGTCCTCCGGCAGCAGCCACTGGTAAAGATTTGGAACGGCGCCGGCATGCCCAAATGGCGCCGTAGCCCAGACGCCTGCGAGTGGACCGGCCTTGTAGCCAGCCCCACCGTTTGGTGGGGAAGCATTTGTGCGACGGTCTCGCAGTTCCAGCATGATCGCCTTCCTTTCCTCCTCCGGGCGACCCGCCAGTTCCTGCTGCATTTGCTTCTCGATAACACCCGTTACGGCCGCACTCAGCAACAATGCGGCTGGCAGTTGCTCCGAGAAATCAGGTTCCGGGCGGCCGAGAGCCGCAAACAACTTCTTGAGTCGTTCGAGACTAGGCCCGACTACGGGATCGTCGCGATCGATCCGTCCTGACAGGTCGCCGGGCTTCGCTAGGCGAGTAACGAAGTTCAACGCCATTTGTGGATCCGTGCCGATCTCGCTGATGTGGACATTCGTGGTCTTAATGAAACGTGCTCCGAACTCGTTTAGCTCGGTCATTTCAAACTCACCACTCTCGTCGCGAGTGTTGTGACACTGCGAACAGTTCTGCTTGAACAGCTGTTTTCCCGCCGTCGCTTTCTGCTGATCAATCTCCCCGAGGATCTCTTCCGGCCACACTGGAGAACGCAGCTTCGCCAACTGTTGCTCAAGCCGGTCCAGGGAGTGGAGCCGGGCGGAGGAGTCGAACTGGCCTACCGCCGGAGTGCCGGTAAGCTGAACATGAGCGAATACGCCGAGTACTTCGCCCACATTACGCGAAATTGGGATGTTGGCGACGCTATTCCACTGCACCCAATCCATATGTGGCGTGTACCACAGGAAGGGATAACTGACAGGAGCGTTGGAAGGTTGAGCGTTCTCCGGGATCTGCAGCGATCCAGCGCAGAGCTGGTTCAGGATGGCGCCGAAGGCGTCCAGCCGCCCGAGCCCGTAAGCATGTTCCGCTTTGTTGCGCATCACCAGACGTTCGATGACAGGCGTGTATTCCTCCACGCGATTCCGGAGGCCGGTGGTGTCAACGTCAGCGCCAGCGGCCTGTTTGATGCGCTGTTCGAAGCGCTTAAACTTTTCGTCGTCAGTGACGGTGGACCGTAACGACTTTGCCAGCTCGGCCAGAAAGCTCTCGAGATCTGCCATCGCGGAACCCCCGTCGATCCGGATGACTTGATCATTGTGCATGATTTCCGCCGTATGGCAGGCCGCACAGGTGAAGCCCATCCAGTCGGAGACGACTGGATACGCGTCTCTCTCGTAACCGGGCCCAAGAAATCCGGCCTTCATTTGGATTGGCAATATATTCAAATCTTTCACGAAACCGATCGGCAACCCATCCGGATTTTTTCCGCTCGGCTTCTGAGGGATAAAGCCAAGAGACCGCATGTTAGCGTCGGACCGAAGTAGCTCCTCGCCGTCGGCACGTTCTAAGCTCAAAAACCAGTCGTAAGGGATCAACTGAGAACCTTGACTGAGGTAGTAGAAATCCTCGCGTTCTGGGTCCGACCATCCCTGGTCTAGGTAAACCAAACCGCCTCGCGCTCCTCCGCCTGCTGAAGCTGCTGAGTCACCTCGGTACTCCCGCTCGATGTGGTTCACGACCTCGGCCGTCTCATTCGCCGTCCGCTGTGTGACTGTTCCTACAGGAGGTCCTCCGCCGATGACGTCGGGGAGCTGAAACCAGCCGAGATTTCGGACGTTCCAGTCATGCTTAGGTAAAGCATCTGGATCGACCTCGGGAGTTACGCCGTTGCGCCGGAAAGCGAACTTGCCGACCGGCAAAGATAGCTGCATCCGCCGCCGCGTCTCGGTGTGGCAGCTGACGCAATCTGTATTAAAAAAATGAGATCGCTCGGGATGGGCCACGATGTCCGGGATGTCGCGGTTGCGGATCTGATCGTGCCGCACCTCTTCCCCGGCATCCGTTTCGCCGATCACCGCGAAGCTATCCAACTCGTTACCAGCTTCGCCAAATAGGGGTGCTGTCGCAACGCCCACGCGATCTTTGGCTTCGGCCGGCATGATTTGACCGCTTGGCTGGGGATTGAGGTTGTTCACTACCGGTGGCGGTGAAACTTCCGGAGGCCTGGTTCGGAAGTTCAGCATCTCTGCCGGGAGGAAGGGAATCGGACCGAATCGCTCACCTCCCGGCGCCTTTGCTAAAGCAAGAAAAATCCATGGTTCCGGGGGATCTAGTCCCATGATGGCCATAGCCCCGATCTTGCTCGCATGCAGGTGTTCCGAAAGAAATCCCCGCACTCGCTCTTGCAATTCCGGCACGCCTGCCTTGAGCCCGGGATGGACGCCGAGCGGTTTCCCGTTCGTATCGACGCCAGCCTCCCGCACCAGTTTCTTCAGCACCCGCAGATCGCTGACAATTTCGCCGAACTTCTGTTTGTCCGGCTCGACTGCCTGACCCTCACCCTGTCTGAGAAAGTCGTAGACCAAATGCACCGCGATATCGTGCACCTCAATTTCATCGCCCGACACTGTCACCGGCTGCAGGATGAGCCGTATTTGCGGACGCTCTCCGAACATCTGGCGAATAATGTCGTGGCCGCCAGGGGCCGTCGAATCAACACGGAACGCGGCGATCTTCCAGGCGGACTTCTCCCGGACGGCCGCAGGCAGTTTGATCCGATGATCCCCCACCTTCGCTGCATCGCTGTCAGCGGCTCTAAGCAAATCCCCAAAATGCGCATCGGACCATACATGAGTCTCATCGGCCGCGTTGACGTCAGCGATTGAGATGACGTGTTCGAGGTCTTCCACGGTCTGTGGAGCCGGCCACAACCACGTCACGTCATTGAGGTCCAGTTTCTCAGTCTCAGCTCCCACTGGCTGAACCAGAAGGGCGAACGACCCCAGCAACATCCAAGTGAAGCTCTTCATTATCGACAAATCCCCAATATTTGACCGCGAAGCGGCAGGTGGGTGAATGGCCTAGTCAGATTAGATCGCAGCGCGGAGAAGCACGCAAATGAAAACCGCCCGACTGGATCAGTTTTTATGTAGCACCGGAAAGGGCCGCCGCCTAGGTTCGCATCCCGACCAGTGCCGGCACCCCCTTGCGCCCCACACCTCCTTCACGTGTTGCGCCTACCAGGATCAGACCGTCGCCAGGTGCTCAAGGCGTGCGGCTTCGCCAAGCGGCCGATTTCACTGATTTCGTCACCTCCACTTTGTCCAACTCCTGCCGAAAGGCTATTCACCGCAGCGCTCAGCGCGGTCGCCGCGGTGGCGCACCGGGACTCCGTCCAATTCCCACACCCAACTGTTGGGGCTGGCGTGCGGTGCCGAATCCCTGCAGCAGGTTGAACTTGAGAAACGATGAGTCATCTTCTTGGTCGGCCTGGCTACGGTCGTCGATCATCGCAGCAAGAGCACGCGACGTGAGACAAACTTTGTCGTGGTCCTGCTGCGTCTGGGCTGTTACCGCGCCGCAGGGGAAATTCCAGCAGGGTACACGCTCCCGGGCCTGCGTCGATGAAGTGAGCACGCATTTGCGGCTCGGCAGACGTCTGGCCGACGACCGCCAGCACAATGCAAGTGCGGAAAATATTGTCTTCATTGACGTCTTACCGAGGACTTCGCGTGCGGAATGAAACGCAGGGTCCCCGAAGGTTTCTACTCTCACGCTTGGAGATTCGCCAGGGCCGATCGGGGGCGATCCGGTCCCTTTTTTTTAGAAGTTTTCGCAAACGATGCGGCTACTCTTCTTTGTAATGCCCAAGCGCGCCAAGTCACGACAGTTCCGAGAAAGATTCGTCGGAATGTGCAGAAGGGACTTCTGTATCTGCAGCCCAGCACCGATTGGATTGCGCCACGTGAACCGGCTGCTGAACGTGCGGTTCCGCCGAAATTCGCAAGCAAGCCGGACTGTGCGTCACCAGCTTCAGGACGAGCCATTTGGCTCCGGCCCGGAACGTGGGAACCCGCTCGTGCGCACGTGGAGCCGAAAACAAGAACCGCTTGGCAGCGAAACCTCTTTTTTCAGGCACATGATGCCGACGCGCTTGGGCGTAGCGGCGCGGAGCCGCGTTCAGTCGCTGATCCTGTTCGCCACCCGCCTCGCTTCGTGCAGGCCTTCAGGTACGCGAACTGGAGCGGCTTTCTCTCCATCCGGCTGTCCCCGAGATGCATTGCTTGATTGGCCGACATCGGCGGCTCACCTAAATTTCCATCATTTTTGTGGCATATTCCTTGAGAGGACTCTTAGCTCTGGGGCCTCGGAAGTATTAGCGGTTGAGCGGAAGTCAGCGGCCGGTGCGCGAAGGGAATCGGTTGGTTCGGTCGGGGCACAAGCCCGGCGTCAGCGCAACTCCGGCTTTTTGTCTTCACGGTGCCATGGAGTCGGCCTGCTTGCGGAGGAGCTCGCGCACCTGCTCGAGCTTCGCCAGCGCCGCGTCCACCACCGACAGAAGTGCAGCCGCTTCCTTGGCCTCGGCGAATCCGGCGTCGTCGATCAAGCTCTCCGCCGTCGCTGCGACTTGGGCGAGAAAACGCTCTAATCGAAGGACTCCGCTCCGCTCCTTCGTCGACCGAGCTGCCGCAGTGGAAGCGCGCTGTCGCACCCGCCGCTCATAGGCTTCCTTGAGGGTCAGCCCCGCCAATTGCTCCTCCTCGCTGAAGGTGCGCGCGATGGCCCGAGCGCGCGAAGCCCTCGTTTTCTCGATCTGGAGACGGGCGAGCACCAGCTCCCACTGCCCGTGAGTGAAATTCCGCCGCAGCAACTCAATCGCAACGCCCAGCCGCCAATAGCGCACAGCCAGGTGCTGTTCGCCTTCGATGATTGCGCCGTGCTGGACTTGGGCGTAGGCGGCTAATTGCTCCGGCGTCCACTCGTTGCTGGGGCGGCCCGCCGCCAAATGTTGCACCGTGCAACATTCCTGGTTCGCAAATTCATCCATGACGGTCTCTGATTTCCGATTCGTTAGGAGGTGCTTTTCGGCAGGGTTCCCAGTTCGTCCGCCCGCCGCGCGACGGCGTCGACCAGGGGCGCCAGTTCGGTCGCGACCGCCCGTTGGTAATGCTCGCGGAGTTTCGCGGCCGTAACGTGGGTATAAGCCACGATCGGCGCCTTTCCGAACGCCTGCCCCAGCAGGTAACGTTTGAAAAAATCAGGCGTTCCGGAGTTTTCCAGCGACGTGGCGAACAAGTGGCGCAAGTCCTTGAGAGTCGCCTCGGCCGGCCAGCCGAGCCTTCGCGCCAGTTGGTCGAACTCCCGCTTGATGCGGTCATAGCTGAGTTGGCCTGCGTTCTTCATCACCGCGTCGCGGATCCCCCGCCGCTGCGCCGCGCCACTTGGCGGCGAGACGCGGCAACGGCGGTTAAACTCATCGATCAAGGCGCCCAGCGAGGCGCCGGACAGGGCGGTGGGCGTTTTGTCGGCAGACGCGCCGCGGCAGCGGTACAGAAGCCCCTGCCCCCATGGATTTGACTGACGCCACAGGCCTTCCAAGCACGCCAGCACCGGAAACCGCTTGTCCCGCCGCCCCTTCGTGGCATAGCCGAGATCCTGATTGCATGCGACTTTCAGCCACCCCTCTTCCACGTTCTCCCAAAAAATCCAGCCAAGCTCGCCGGGGCGAAGCCCGTAGAGAAGCAGTGGGGCGAAGATGCCCAGTTGGAACAAATCGCAGGCTAAAAGCAGTTCCACCGCCATCGTTCCGGTGACGTCGGGCTCGGTGATTGGATCGCCTGCAAGCGTCTCCGTTCGGCGGAAGCACCCGACGAAGGGATTGCGAAAGGCGCCGGGCAGGAGATTGCCCCGCGCCGGATCCGCGGCCCAGGCAAACATGCCGCGCACCACGTCCATCACGAATTTCTGCGCCTTCATGGGGCGCGGATGGCTGTTCGTGCGGCCGTTCGGCAGAACCATGCGGCTGCTCAGGAACGCCGCGAAACGCAGCTGGAAATCCCGGTCGACGCGCGCGACCTGGGGATACGCCTTGGCGACGGCCGGTTGCTCCGCAAACGCCAGGTAGTGCTGCATCGCCGCCCGGTACCGCTGAACCGTGCGGAAGTCGATTTCACCGGCGTCGGCGCGACGCTCCAGGTCGGCGCTATATTTCTGGACGAGCTCGGCATGGTTGTACTTGCCTGGGTGATGTCCGGAGAAGCGGAGTTGATTTAGCCGCTCCTCAATCAGCCGAGCTACGGCGATCGCGTCGATCAGGTCACCGTCCACGCGCTGAGACAACGTCTTCTTTTCGTGCGGATCCCACCACTGGAGCCAGAAGTGATCCCCACGCTGGTACATGCGAACCCGTCGAGGAGGATCGATTCCCGCCGGCAAACTCGCAACCCGCCGCAGGCGGTGCTTCTCCGCATACCGCTCCCGCCAAAGGGAGGATCGGCGCCCCGCACCGTCGCAAGCGGACGGCGGCTCGGCGTGATCGGAGATTCCCGCGCGTGGCGGCATGGCGTGGCGGTTCGTGAGGCGTTTGGCCGTCAACTTGGGCACGAAGCAAACGGACGCCAATTTAGGACCTTGCAATCACGCGGCGTTCACAAGATCGCGGGAAATTGGTGATAATTCTCGTTGGGAGACCCAACCATGGACCGACTCGAACTTGCTCTGCGCCGCTACCGACAGATATGTGCGGCGCCAGCCGGCCCGGGGGAAGTGCCGATGCGGGACGTGGTAATCTGGCTGCGCGAGGACGTCTCTCGCGTGCTTGAGGAGTACGCGTTTCGACCGACGTTCCGTGCGTACGCCAGCTGGCCCGTAGTAGCACTTTGCCCGGGCGCGGAGACTCCCGAGCGCCATTTAGTAGAACGGGCCGGCGAGCAACTGGTCGAATGTGCAGAAGCGTTGCTGAAAGTCCTCCGGCTGCGAACGGTTTTGAGGAAGATCGGGGAGCTGTTCCCGCCCACCTCGACCGTGGTGTCTCAGACCGTCGAGATCCGGAACGGCGGCCAGCGTCCCTTCGCCGCCGAGCGCGCGATAGTCGACCACTTCCAAATCGAGCTGGGGCAGCTTCAGGCGGTGGCCGACCGCGACTGGACCGATCTGGTGAACGTCGCAGACTACTTCGAGCCCCAGCAGGAGTTCGTGGAAACGGAGGACGGAGAGTGGCTGCAGCGGGGCGAATGGGTGGTGTCCGTGAACCCAGAGCTGCTGCCCGCGGGAAACTTTATCGTGCGCTGTCTACGCAAGCGCATCTCGATGCGGCACGAGATCCTAAAAGCATGTCGTGGCAGGTGTCTGGTGGCGCTGCGACAGATCCGGCGCAAGTTGAAGGGTTGCGACGCCGTCGAAGAAGCATGGACGAGCCTTACGCAAACAGTTGACGAAATAGAACGCACTTTTCAGACGGGGCGCGAAGCGCGGCTTCGCGACGCCTGCGTCGTTTCAACCCAGCTTTACGGGGCGTTTCATCCGGATCCTGATTTGAGCTGGCTCGGGCTGGATCCTGAGATCGTTGAAAACGGTCTGGCTATGGTGAAATTCCGGCTGCGGACATTCCAAGGCGCTCACATGCTGGAGCGAGCGGCCGCGTCGCTGGGGGACCTCCGGCGCCTTTACGAGGAGGGGCGCCCGGACCAGTCAGAGATCGAGGAGTCCATTGCGAGCGGAGGACTTGTCATCCTCGAGAGCGACCATATCGCCTATTGGGAGGGCAAGCAGCTTACGAAGGAGATTGTCGGCACCTCATGGAAGTTCCTCCATGCGCTGGCGCGTAAAGCGCGGCATCGGGCCGCGGTAGAAGAGCGCGATGTCTTCGACAAGGTAGTCTCGGACTCGGCCATGAGCACGGCCTGGGGAAGGTTGAAGAAAATGCTGCCGGCGCCTCTCTGGTCGCGCGTCAAACTAGGTGCGGCTCCACGTACCTACCGCCTGGATCTCGAGCCCCACCGCATCTTCCTATTCTCCTGACCCGATTTGCGCCGCGAAGCGTAATTGTCCGAAGCGGCGGAAACTCTCACGCGCATCGCCGGCGTTTGTGAACGCCGCGTGATTGCTCGCACCTACGCTTAGAGGCTGGTGGCGGTCCACCGGCCTCGCTTTTTAGGGAGGAACAGGTGTCCCGCCAGTCCAACTCCATGCAGCAGCGCATCGGCGATTCAGATCG
>JAHWKS010000973.1 GCA_019347795.1 Planctomycetota bacterium
GCAACCGACGTAGATCGGCTTCCTCCGCCATCTATGGTTTTTTCGTCAGGCAATGCTACGATGATTGGTATGAGGCCGTTTTCCTCAATGTTCCGCCTCTTGGTGACCGCGAGCCTGCTGCACAGCCTCGCCGCGGCAGGCGTCTACCCGAGTGTGGCGGCGCTGAACGTCGCTGAGGCGGTGACGCCGGGAGGAGGTTCAGGGAAAACAATTTGCTGCTGCGGGACGAACGACGGCCGATGTTGCGGCAGGGCGTGCTGCCAGACGCCGACTCCCGAAAAGGACAAGAATCCTGTTTCGCCCAACCGGTCTCACCACGATGAGGGCCAGCCATTGGCTTTCGCCGTGGGGGCGACGAAGATTCCTGGCCCGACCGCTGCTGCGCTTCGCGATCATCTATTCGCCAATGGGCTCTCCTGCACGGGCGGCCCTTCTCTCCTTGCGCTGAGCATCCGCCTCAACATCTAACGGTCGGCCTCGGCGCTGAGGCTGCGCGCCCGTCTGTTTTGGCCGACGGTCTTGCTCCGCTTTCTCACTCCTGTGTGTGGCTCGCGCGGAGAAAGAGCGTTGCGTAGACGCATCAATGTTCAGCCGTGCAAGGCATGTGCGGCTGGTTTCATGGCGCAGGATGTGGAATCCTTCTGATTTGGCTCGACAAGAGCCTGGAGGTGCGTGATGTACAAGGTTTTTTCTCTGGCGGCGTTGCTCGTGACGGTTTCGGCGCTGGGCGCCGGCGACGCTTTCGCTCAAAGAGGGCGCTCGAACTCAGGCATCCCGAAGCCCCATTATGGCTCGGGATCTCCCGGGAGAACGATGGGTCGGGGAATGATGGGTGGCGGGGTGATGGGCCGGTCGTATTCCTATTACCCCCAGCCCTCACGCCCATATTACAGCCAGCCGGCGCCTCTGGCGTACAATCGATCGCCGCAGGCCGAATCTTACCGTGTCTTCTCATTTGAGCCGATCGGGATCAATCCCGGCGACACGGTGGTGGTGAGCCGCGGCGACGTAAAACTAATGCGCGGCCCGAATGCGGTTGGCGAAGTCCCTCAGGGACTCCAGTTCCGGGTGACCAAAGTGATCAATGGGTGGCTCGGCGCGGTGGTCGATGTGAACGGCCAGCAGCTCAAGGGCTGGATCTGGAATCGGGACGTGCGACTGGCCGAGGAGGCTCCCCCGATCCCGCCTACGGGAACGTAAGAGGCCTACAAAAGGCGGCCGACTGCGGCGCTGCCGCCGCAGTCGGCCGCTGAGGGGCGGTCGATTGCTCGGGAAACCTTATTTCGTCAGCTTGGCTGCTACTCGTCAGAGCCGGTAAACGTCGCCAGGCGCGTCGCGTCGAGTGAATTGCCGGGAGCGAACGCATATTCGCGCCATCGCCGTTCGAGATCGGTTGGACCGTCAATGTTGTAGATTTCCCGCAGGGCGTGATCGTAGCCCCGTTCCATCGCGAGATCAACGAACGCAAGGAACCGGAGAGGCGTGCCGTGCTCAACCAGATAGCCAACGAGCGATAAGCTCTGTCCGTAAAACGCGGCAGCTTGATCGTAAGAAGAACATCGCTCCAACCGGAATAGCTCGTTCAAGGGAAAGGCGGTTCCGCTGTGCAAGGCGTAATGGCAGTCGCGGTGGTGCAGGCGGCGTTTTTCCGAGGCGTCCGCCAAAGTCGCAACCCCCTCGTCAACCCAGCGAGGCGGTTGCCGACCGCGAAAATGGTCGGCCAGCACCACATGCGTCAACTCGTGCGCCAGGGCCGACACCTCGCCGCCTGCGCCCGGCAGCAGGTCGATCCGCCGCGTGACGACCTGACGGCTTCCGAACTTGATCAAGCTGCTGCCGTAACTCTGTCCGGCGCCGCGACCAACCGCTTGCTGGTAACTCGCGCGCGATCCATGGACCACCACTTCGCAGCGCGGACGCCACGGCGCGGGGGAAACGTCTCCGAGCCAGGTCGCCTGAAGCTGCTCGCGTAACTGTTGGCACGTTTTTAGTAGCTCCGATGCGGAAGGATCTCCTGGATGAGAGCGAATGATGAAATTGCTTGAGCTTGCCACCAGCGGCGACGGCGCGCGGCATTGAATCCGTGAATCGAGATCGGAA
>JAHWKS010000162.1 GCA_019347795.1 Planctomycetota bacterium
GGGGGCCGCCCAGGGACTCCGACGAGGCGCTGCGCGTGCTGCGTCGCGCGTTCGCCACGGTGGAGCGCGTCGTGACGATGATTACCGACCCGTTCCCGTGGCGGGAGGTGGAGTCATTCGCCGTGGCCCTGCGATCGATCGGCTTGCGGCTGTTGCCCGCGACGCCGCCGACCGACGAGACGGGCCGCTCGCGGCCGTCGTTCGACTTCGAGCTTTTGCGGCGCCGCACCGAGTACCGCTCGACTTACGAGATGGCGACGCTGGAGGAGCTCGCCCTGCACCAGGACCCGCACCGCCCGAGCCTGGCGGACGGCCGGCTGGAGTCTCGCGTCCGCACGCTCGAGCTGCGGGCGATTCCGGCGGTCGGCTTGATCAAGACGCATCGCGAGAACTATCTCCATCCGCAGGGATGGCGGGCGTTCTACGATCTGGCGCCGGGGCAGCGCACGCCGACGTTCGTCATTCCCAGTCAGCGTCTGTCGGTCGTCTCGTGGTATCTGCGGCTCAGCGGCGGCGACGACGACGGCCCGACCTGGGGCGTGGTGCGGGTAGAAATGACCGAGGCATTCTTCCAATCGCTGCCCGACCCGTGGCCGTACGTCGACGCGCTCTCGGCCTGGCTGGTGGAGCTTCGCTGCCGGCGGGCCGGCTACGATCGGGCGCCGATCTCGCTGGCCCCCATCGTCCAGGCCGAAGAGAGCCTCCGCAGCCTCTTCAGCCCGCCCGACTATCTCAAGTGGTGGTTCTACCGCGAGACGGGACTCTAATACGAGAGACGCATCATGAACGCATCCGCTCCCGAAGTCATCGGCAAAGTGGCCTCGCCGCCGCTCAAGGAATCGACCAGCGAGGAGTTCCACTTCTGGATTCGCGACGACGTGCTCGTCGAGCGCGGCCAGATCATCCGCACCGAGATCACGCACGACGGGCAGCCAATCCGCTTCTTCGCCGTGGTGCGCGAAGTGTACCGTCAAAGCCGCCGCAACAGCCTGGCCGAGGAGCGGGACCGCTACGACGGCGACACCGCGTACCTTCCGCCGCATGAAGTGCCGGGCGTGAACTTCGCGGTCGCCACGATCCTGCGGGCGATCACGATTCCCGACAAGTTCGACGTCGCCTGCCCTCCCTGCGACGGCGCCGACGTGCTGCTCGGCGCCGCGGAAGACGCCGCAATGGCCTACGGCGCCGACTTGATTGAGAACCCGCTCGATGTCGGACTCATCAAGAACGGCGGCCGCCGCACGGTGGGGCCCGGCGCCATCGACCTCGATTACGTCCTCGGCGCCAACGGCGGACACGTCAACGTCACCGGCGTCGCCGGCCGGGGCACGAAGTCCAGCTTCCTCTTGCACCTCAACTGGCTCTTGCTTCGCGAGGCCAGGCGCCAGCAGCGCGAGCGGCCGAGCGACCCCAACCGTCTGAAGGTCGTGCCGCTCATCCTGAACGTGAAGAATTTTGACTTGTTCCACATCGACCGCGGCAGCACGCGGTTCGATTCGGCCCGGCACGCCGGCGCCTGGCGGGAGCTGGGAATCGGCAATCCCCGTCCGTTCGAGAACGTCCGCTACTTCGCGCCGCAGCAGTCCCGCGGCAGGAATCCTATCTCCACCGGCCGCACGTCCACCGACGTAGCGCCGTACAGCTATAGCCTGGCGGACGTGATTGAACGCGGGCTCTTCTCGTATCTCTTCGCCGAAGAGGACGTGCTGGACGCCAACTTCGGCGCCCTCACCGCGGCGCTCGATAATTGGCTTACGCGGGAACGCATCGAACGCGACGAGCGAGAGACGCGGCTTCTCCGCGAGGACGGCCCGCAGACCTTTGAACAACTGCTCGATCGCGTCGGCGCCTGGGCCGACGATTCGGCCAACGCCTTGATTCCAGGCCAGCAACACCACCCGAGCACGATCCGCAAGCTCCACCGCCGCCTGCTCCGCATGGTGCTCGAGGGGCAAGGCGTGTTACGACGCGCCGACCATCGCGGCAATCCGCTCTCGCTCACCGCCGTTGAGACGACGGTCGCGGCGGTGATCGATCTCTCATCCCTGGCCCGCGTGCCCGCGCTGCAGCGGTTCGTGGCGGCCGCCATCTTCCATCAACTGGTGGAGGAGCGCACCGGACTGCGGACCGTGCCCGGCCTGGTTTACCTGGTGACGCTGGATGAGCTGAACCGCTTCGCGCCGCGCGGCGGCAAGGACCCGATCACGCGGCTGGTGGAGAACGTCGCCGCCGAGATGCGCTCGCAGGGGATCATCCTGCTGGGCGCCCAGCAGCAGGCGTCGCTGGTGTCGCCGCGGGTGATCGAAAACGCCGGCCTCCGCGTATTGGGCAAGACCGGATCGGTCGAGCTGGGCGAGCGGCCGTGGCGGTTCCTCACTTCCTCGGCCCGCTCCCGCGCCCAGCAACTGGCGCCGGACGAAAAGCTCCTCATCCAGGACGGCTTCCGCGAGCCGATGCACGTCCGCATCCCCTTCCCGCCCTGGGCCCTAAGAAAACAAGAAGCCGCCCCGCCGCCGACAGCCGCCAAGAGCGACGTGGACGAGCCTTGAGCCATATCCGTTCCTCGTTTAACCGCGACCCAGCGGGTCGTGGGACCGGCGCGGTACACGGCGCCGAATGGCAAGGAAATGATCATGGTTGAATCTCCCCAATCCGTGGCCAATCGCATGGAGATGACCTGCTGGGACGGGATCAAGCAGGATCTCATTAGCGAACTGCGTGGGATGCCCTTCATTCGGATCGTCGATGACAAAGGGCAACGGGTGAGCAACTCTCTGCTCGAGGCCCATCGAATTAATTCGGAATACATCATGGACAAGAAAAAGGATGTGCGGCGAGTCGTGGAAAGCGCCAATGGGAAGCCCCCCAAGCTCGCAGACACAAAATTCCGTGACGACTTTATTGCAGAGATCGAATACCAATCGGACGGCCGCGTCAACTGGGAGAAATTCCGCAAAGCACTATTCAAATACGATCCAAACAGCCTGATTCATGGTTGCTTCCTCGAAGAGATTGGCGGTCGCCTCCGTGTGGCGCGGGCGTTATCCGCCTTCATCGAGGCAATCGGCGTCGGTGTCGCTGAGAGCGGGGGAGTGAAAAACAATATCGTGCAACCCGAATTGAAGGGGGGCGAAGGCAATGTCCCCTACCACCGCACCGAATTTACAGCCGAGAAAATTACCGCGTATTTCAACCTCGACCTGTCATTGCTGCGAAGCTACGGATTCGACGACGACGCCCATCAGTTCCTGATCGCATTGGCCCTGTTCAAGATACGGCGTTTCCTCTCGACGGAGTTGCGTCTACGCACGGCGTGTGATCTTGAACCCGTCAACGGCCTTCATGTCATACGGCCGAAGAATGGGCTCGAAATACCGCCCGAGAAAGACCTTCTGGACGAGTGCACGACACTGATCGCGAAGTGCACGAAGGCGAAGCTCTTCGCCGATCCGCACATCACCGAAGTACAGTGGAAAAAATGAGCCATGATCGCAATCGCACTGCGTTTCCCGGCCGGCCGCTACCACGCTACACCGTGGGCGCGTCATGTTAACGAAGGCGTGCCCGAGTGGCCGCCGTCGCCGTGGCGTCTGCTGAGGGCGCTCGTTGCGGCTTGGAAAACCAAGGCGCCTCACTTCAACGAATCGCAGGTCCGTTCGGTCCTCGAGCAATTGGCCTCTCCTCCATCGTTTCAACTTCCGCCAGCGACTACCGGCCATACTCGCCATTACATGCCGCTGGGACTCTCGAAGAAGAAGGGCGTCTACGTCGAAGGCAGGACGATGGTATTCGACGCGTTCGTCTGCATTGATCGCGGCAGCGAAGCGACGGTCCTTTGGCCCGACGCCACCCTCGATGACGAGCATCGCAGCATCCTGAGCGAACTATTGGCGGGCATTGGTTATCTAGGCCGGACAGAGTCGTGGTGCGAAGCCAGGCTGTTGTCCGCGGGCGACGCTCAGGAACGATTAACCAAAGCTGACTGTCATCCGCTCAATGGGGAATCGCCGGGACCACAACACGAACTCGTCCGGGTGCTTTGCGCGGATGCCAGCGAAGCGTTCCGCGATCAACATCTCGCTAAGGTGAAGAAGCCCAAACAAGCAAAGAATAAGCAGGCGGCAAAGGAAAGCCTTTACGATCCTCCCTGGCATCTCTGCATCGAAACGGCGCAACTGCACGCGGAGCGGTGGTCCGATCCGCCGGGGTCGAAATGGGCGCCGTATTTGCGCCGCGCAGGCTGCTTCACGCCTCCACGTCAGCACACGGCGCGAAAACGGTCGCGGCCCAAGATTCAGGTTGCGCGCTATGCAGTGGATGCTGCGGTGCTGCCCCTCGTCGAGCAGACGCTTCCCCTGGCTGAACAATTCCGCCGGGTGCTGATGGGCACTCATCGGCGCATCGAGGAGAAGCGAAATCCGCATGCGGGATTGCCGCGCTCTGTAGCGTTCAGCGGAAAAGATGAACACGGAGTGATGCTAACGGGCCATTCGCACGCCTTCTATTTGCCGACCGATGAAGACGCCGACGGCCGGATCGATCATCTTACGGTGGTCGCCTCGGGCGGTTTTGACGACAGCGAACTGCGCGCGCTCGATAGGCTTAGGCGGTTGCCCTTCGGCGACGGGGATCCTCTCAACCTGCTGCTTGTCGGCCTCGGCCGGTCTTCGGATTTTACTGCCCCGCTTTTTGCGCCTGGCGATGTGTGGGAGTCCGTCACACCGTTCCTTGTAACTCGTCACCCCAAACGCCGGGGACAGAAAAAGGACCCTCCCGAGCTCCTGCAAAATAAGACTCAATTCGTCGCCCGCGTCTTTGAAGAAGAGCTGGCAAGGCTTCAAGCGATTCGCCCGGACTTGCCCTCTCCTCGGGAGATTATCCCGTTGGTGGACCAGTATGATGTCTTCCGCGTCGGACAACGGCGCCTTCGCCCCATTCAATTCAAGCGGTTTCGTCGAAAATCGGGAGACGATGGGGGACGTCGGCTCGCCGGCGCATTCCGCATAGTCTTCGACCGACCTATTACGGGTCCGATCGCCTTCGGGCACTCCAGCCACTTCGGCATGGGGCTGTTTTGTAATCGCGAGTGACCCGTTTGCGCAGAATCCGAATCGCATAACAGCCCCGGGTTCTTTGGCAATTTGATTCGATTTACCTGCGGGGGAGTTCCCCAGGCCAGGCGCTGGCGGTGCGTCTGGCCTGGGGGGCTTCGCGTCCCCAGCGCGGAGCGAAGGGCGGGGGAATCGTTTAACCGCGGCCCAACGGGCCGCGCGTCGCAGCGTCAGTCGGCTCGCCCCGCGCGGCCCGCTGGGCCGCGGTTAAACGATTTTTGCTGTAACAATTTCGCCGCTCGCGACGGAGAAGAATGCAGAAACGACGAAGGACGAAGGACGAAACGCTGGAGTTCGGGCTTTAGCTTGCGGGGAAGGGAGTCACAAGACAGGCGGAAGCCTGGACTCCAACTTCCTGGAAGGCGGCTGCGATGATTCAGCAAGACGAAAGATCCGCCGGGTGGGAGGCGCCCGAGTTGATTCCGGTGCGGATGCTCAATGAGTTTACCTACTGTCCCCGTCTGGCGTATCTGGAGTGGGTCGAAGGGGAGTTTCGCGAGAACCTTGAAACCCTCGAAGGGACGTTCGCCCATCGCAATGTCGATCGACCGTCGCGCGGCGAAGTGCCGGACGGAAATGCGGAATGCGGAGTGCCGAATGCGGAATGGGGAGATGAGGAGGGGGATGCCGACGATCATTCCGCACTCCGAGTTCCGCAATCCGCAATCCATTCTCGCTCGCTCATGCTCTCGGCGCCCGGCGAGGGGTTGATCGCGAAGCTCGATCTGCTGGAGCTCGACGGCTCGGTCGCCACGCCGGTCGATTACAAGCGGGGGCGCGTGCCGGATGTGGCCGAGGGCGCCTGGGAGCCGGAGCGGGTGCAGCTTTGCGCCCAAGGGCTGATCCTCCGCGAGAACGGCTACCGGTGTGACGCCGGCGTGATCTACTTCGTCGCGTCAAACCGCCGCGTGCAGGTTCGCTTCGATGAGGGGCTGGTCGCCCGCACCCGGCAGCTTGTCGTGGAGCTGCGGGCGATCGGCGCCGCCGGGCGACTCCCGCCGCCGCTGGTAGACAGCCCCAAGTGCCCCCGCTGCTCGCTGGTGTCGATCTGCCTCCCGGATGAAACGAACCTGCTGCAGACCCGAACGCCGCAACCCGACGGCGAACCGTCGCAGCTCGACGACGCGGCGCCTGGCAACGACTCTTCGACTCCGCTTTCCGCATTCCGCACTCCGCATTCCCGTCCTCGGCGGCTCTTGCCCGCTCGCGACGACGCCCTGCCGCTCTACGTGCAGACGCAGGGGGCGGTGCTCGGCAAGTCGGGCGGGCGACTCACCGTGAAGGAGCGCGGCAAAACGCTGACGACCGTGAAGTTGAAGGATGTCTCGCAGGTCTGCCTGTTCGGCAACGTGCAGGCGACCGCGACCGCCGTGGGAGAGCTGACCGCCCGCGGCGTGCCGGTGTGCCACTTCAGCTCCGGCGGCTGGTTTCGGGCGGTGACGCACGGGATGACGCACAAGAACGTGGAGCTGCGGATCGCCCAGTTCGCCCGCGCGGCCGACCCGGCCGGCTCGCTGGAGCTGGCCCGGCGGTTCGTGGTGGGGAAGATTCGCAACTGCCGCACGCTGCTGCGGCGCCACAGCCAGGGCGATCGCCGTTTCGAGCTCATGCAGCTTGCCGAGCACGTCCACAAGGCGGAGGCGGCCGCGGCGGTCGAGAGCTTGCTCGGCATCGAGGGGATGGCGGCCAAGATTTACTTCTCCGGCTTCAGCGGGCTGCTGAACAAGCAGGGGGAGACGTTCGACATCGCCGGCCGCAATCGCCGCCCGCCCAAGGACCCGGTCAATGCGATGCTGTCGTTCGTCTACGCCTTGCTGGTGAAGGAGCTGGCGGTGGCGGCGCAGGCGGTCGGTTTCGACCCAATGCTGGGGTTCTATCATCGCCCGCGGTACGGCCGGCCTTCGCTGGCGTTGGACCTGGCGGAGGAGTTTCGGCCGATTATCGGCGACTCGGTGGTGCTGACGCTGGTGAACAACGGCGAGGTAAGCGAGTCGAGCTTCGTCCGCCGCGCCGGCTCGGTGGCGATGACCGCCGCCGGCCGGCGGGCGGTGCTGGCCGCCTTCGAGCGGCGATTGGAGAACGAAATAACCCATCCTCTGTTCGGCTACCGCGTGAGCTACCGCCGGATTTTGGAGGTGCAGACGCGGCTTTTGGCGAGGACGCTGCTGGGCGAGCTGGCGGAGTATCCCAACTTTTGCACGCGGTAACGAGAGGGAGTGGTGGAGCACTGGAGTGTTGGAGCGATGGAGTGTTGGAGCGATGGGCGCGCGACAGCAGTAGGAATAGCCGGAGGCTAACAGCCTCCGGAGGCTGGCGAGCAAGGACGTTTGGTCGACGTGTCGTCGAGAGCGAACCATCGCTTCCGCGCCCTCGGCTCAATCCCATCCTCATCACTCCATCACTCCATCACTCCATCACTCCATCACTCCATCACTCCATCACTCCGTTCCCCACCGCCTCATGCGCTCCGTCTACCTCATCGCATACGACGTGTGCGATCCGAAACGGCTACGGAAGACGCACAAGCTGATGTGCGGGGCGGGAGATCCGCTGCAGTTTTCGGTGTTTCGCTGCGAGCTATCGGAGGTGGAAAAGCAACAGCTCCAGGAATCTCTGTGGGACGTATTGAATCTGGCGCAGGATCGCGTCATGCTGGTGAACCTGGGCCCGGTCGGCGCCCGCGGCGATGACTGCATCGAATACTGGGGCGAGCCGCTGAGCGGCGAGCCGGATCGAACGGCGGTTGTCGCGTAGCCAGGCGCGCAGCCAAAAAGCGCCACACGCCGACGACGACCCCGACGGGTGGACGCATGGCGTCGACGCCGCGACGAACTACTGCGTCTGGACCATTCGAGACCTCCCACGCCCGAGTTGTCCCTGGGAGCGTTCGTGGAAGCAACAGCAATGACGCCAGAGATTTACGTCACGTCACTCAGTTTTGCCTCGTGCCCGATCGCCGTGCCCCTCCACCCCTCGCAAAGTGACTTCCAAATCCTGAAGCTCCCACGTTTTGCGCCGAGTGTGGTTTCCACGGTCACCGGACCGTGGCCCCATTGAAGTGTCGCAGCTATCCACAAACGCCTGATAGAGCCAAATGGTTTCCACGGTCACCGGACCGTGGCCCCATTGAAGTTGCGTTCCGTAGAAGCGAGGAGGCATGGGGTCAGGAGGTTTCCACGGTCACCGGACCGTGGCCCCATTGAAGTCCGATCGTGTTCTTGGATGTGGCCTTCACGCCCACCGTTTCCACGGTCACCGGACCGTGGCCCCATTGAAGTGCCAGACGACCACCTTGGTTTCACCATCGGGGGCCGCGTTTCCACGGTCACCGGACCGTGGCCCCATTGAAGCGTCTATTTCGGCTATCGGTTCGGGCTCGCGTGTAGGCGTCTCCACGGTCACCGGACCGTGGCCCCATTGAAGCAGCTTGGACGGAGATTCCTCGGGCGAGCGATGGTTGTCTCCACGGGCACCGGACCGTGGCCCCAGTGAGTCGTGGCGGGTCGGGCGGGAGGGGCGGTCCAGTGGGCGGGTCTCA